>CALDPI010000140.1 GCA_937912045.1 uncultured Clostridia bacterium | reverse complement strand
TTGAATTCCAATAGAGTTCAAAAGAAAAACACACGGAAAATATCTTCCGTGTGTAATTACTATTCTTCCATTTGTTTTCCTAAAAAACCTGCTGCTGATTGTGCAACTTTATATTCTGCGTCTCCCATTTTTGTATTTGGTTCTTTTGAAATTAAAATTACACTTCCTATTGAATCTCCATCTGAAGATTCACTTTTCCAATAAAAATTTTTAGTTTTATGCGGCAGAAAAACCGCACACCCTCGTGTATAATTGTAACACAAAAAGCGGTTTAGGTAAAGCTTTACCAAAACCGCCTTTTGCACAAAAATGTGCAACAAACGTGCAACCTTTTAAAAAATTTTTTAAAACATTAAACGGACAAAACTTGCATATTCTTATATTGGCGCTGATTTGCAAAAGAAAGGTTGATATTAATGACAAGGTTTTGTCCTGAGGGCTGGCTGATAAACGAAACAGAAACCAAGCGCGCCTATTCCTCACCGCAAAAGCTATCTGAGGCGGTCACAAAGGGGTGCGTGCTTGAGGGCATTGCAGAGGTGTGCGATGCCGAGCATAATCTTTGGGTTAACCTCGGCTGTATGCGTGGGATTATTCCGCGTGACGAGGGCGCAATCGGTATTAAAAGCGGTGAAACGCGTGATATTGCCCTGCTTTCCCGCGTGGGAAAGCCAGTTTGCTTTACCGTCTCTGCGATAAAGGAGGACCGCTTTGGCAAGCTGTTTGCCCTGCTCTCGCGCCGTGACGCGCAGGTAAAATGCCGCAAGGAATACATAAAAAAATTGCGCCCCGGCGACGTGGTCGGAGCGCGTATTACTCATCTTGAAAGCTTTGGTGCTTTTTGTGATATCGGTTGCGGAATTGTAGCCCTGCTTCCCATAAACTCTATATCCGTATCCCGAATCTCTCACCCGCGTGACCGATTTTTTGTGGGCGAGGATATAAAGGCGGTGGTAAGGTCGGTGTCGGAGGACGGCAAAATCACCCTCACCCACCGCGAGCTTTTGGGCACGTGGGAGGAAAATGCCGCCGCGTTCACGCAGGGTGAAACGGTGTCGGGAATTGTGCGCTCGGTCGAGCCGTACGGTGTGTTTGTCGAGTTGACGCCTAACCTTGCAGGCCTTGCGGAACCGAAAAACGACATTTTTATCGGTCAGAGCGCGAGCGTGTACGTTAAAAGCATTATCCCCGACAAGATGAAGGTTAAACTTATTATTATTGACAGCTTTGAAAATTCTTATACACAAAATAAAAAATATTTTTTCACAGGCGAGCATATGGACCTGTGGGAATACTCTCCCAAGGACAGCTATAAAAAAATTGTTACCGATTTCCTTGAAAAAACGTAAAACGGTGGTATAATATGCCATAGGTGATGAAAATGGCAGAAGAAAGAAAATGTAATGAAGCCGGCTGCACTGGCGATTGCTCGTCCTGTGCGAAGGCGGCAAGCCCCGAAATTGTAAAAGAACAGGGCAACCCATATAGCAGCATTAAAAGAACAATCGGTATTGTAAGCGGCAAGGGCGGCGTTGGAAAATCGCTCGTCACGGGAACACTTGCAACACTTATGAACCGCCGCGGCAACACCGTTGGCATTATGGACGCCGATATTACAGGTCCGTCCATTCCAAAAATGTTCGGCATCAGGTCAAGGGCGTACCAGAATGAGCTTGGCCTTCTCCCTGCGGCAACACAGGGTGACATACGCGTGATGTCGGTTAACCTCCTGCTCGAAACCGAGGATTCGCCTGTGGTATGGCGCGGTCCTGTTTTGGCAGGCGTTGTAAAGCAGTTTTATAACGACGTTGTCTGGGGCGACCTTGATTATCTTTTCATTGATATGCCCCCCGGAACAGGCGACGTTCCGTTGACCGTCTATCAGTCCATTCCGCTGGATGGAATTATAATTGTTACCTCACCGCAGGATTTGGTATCTCTCATTGTTAAAAAGGCATATAATATGGCAAAAATGATGAACGTCCCCGTTTTGGGAATTGTTGAGAATATGAGCTATACCGTATGCCCCCACTGCAACGAAAAGCACTACATCTTCGGAACGGGCAAATCGGGCGCGGTGGCAGAGGAACTGTCTGTTCCGCTGCTCTCTGAAATTCCGATTGACCCACAATTTGCCGCGCTTTGTGACGCGGGAAAGATTGAGCGCTTCCAGGGTGACTTCTTAAACGGTGCCGCCGACGCGCTTGAAAAGCTTTAATAAAACCGAAAAGAGACCTCTTTCGAGGTCTCTTTTCTTTTTTGAGGGGTTTGAGGAGGGGCCTTATATAAAGGCCACGGAAAAGGATTGCGGCTTCCCTTTCCGCATTATCATAATAAATTATAAAAGTTATTAAACTGTGAACAAGCCGTTAAGTAAAATTAAATTTTGTTTTTTTGAATATTGCCAAGACGAATTGTTAAACATATTCGTGAGGTGTTAAAAAATGAAATATTCAAACTACAGAAAAAAGCCCGGTTTTTTTGCAGGAAAGGGTTTTTATATTGTTTTGGCAGCCTGCATTGTGGCTGTCGGTGTGGCGGCCTTTTCGGCGGTTAATACCATTTCGTCGGTTGAGGACAAGCTGACCTCCTCGAAAAAGTCCGATATGGTGAGCAGCACAGCCGACGTTGGACAGACCGTCAGCAACGTTAAAAACGACAAGGCATCCTCAAGCAAGACAGAGCTCAGCAGTCAGCAGACTGAAAGCCGGAACGAGCCTGTATCTTCGGCGGCTGATACCTCTTCACAGCAGAAAGAAGAGGTTTATTTCACGCTCCCCATTAAAAACGGCAGCATTGGCAAGCTCTTCAGCGACAGCGAGCTGCAGTACAGCGCAACCCACGGCGACCGCCGCTTGCACCTGGGCGTTGACATTGTGTCGGATAAGGGAACAGAGGTTGTGGCGGCAACAAGCGGAAAGGTGCTAAACGTCACCACCGACGGACTCTGGGGTAAGATGGTGGTAATCGACCACGGGCACGGCATTGTGGCGTACTACTGCGGACTTGAAAACACCACCGTTTCCAAAAACGACACCGTTAAGGCCGGGGTCAAAATCGGAGAGGTTGGCACCGTCCCCTGTGAATGCGCCGACGCGTCCCATCTGCACGTGGCTGTAACGCGTGAGGGCAAGTATATTTCACCGCTGGATATAATAGGTATTAATTAGCGTGCCCTCGCTCGTTTAGGGGCATTATTCTAGAAGTGGGTGCGGCAAAAATGCCGCGCTCACTTTTTTGTTGCCAAACGTGTCGTTTTTTGTTAAAATATCCTTGTACTTATTTTCGAAAGGGGTATTTTAATATGTGGAAAAAATTTAAAGAATTTGCATTCAAGGGTAACGTAATTGATATGGCTATCGGTGTTGTTATAGGTTCTGCCTTCAGCAAAATCGTAACCTCGCTGGTTAACGACATTATCACACCCGTTATCAGCCTTATCACCAAGGGCACTGATTTTTCGGCTCTCGGCATTGCACTTGGTGAGGGTGAGGACGCCGCTGTTTTTGCATACGGCAGCTTTATTCAGAACATAATTGACTTCTTCATCATTGCTTTTTCGATGTTTGTCGTTATGTCACTCATTGGCAAGTTTAAGGATATGTTTGCCAAAAAGCAGGAAGAGGCGGAGGAGGCCGCAGAGGCGGCCGACCCCACACCCACAGAGCTTGAAATTCTGACCGAAATCAGAGACTACTTAAAGGGAAAGAAAAACTAATTTATGAACATTAACGAAACTCTTGCAAAAGAATTTTCTCTCGCACAGTGGCAGATTGATAACACTGTTGCGCTGATTGACGATGATAAAACCATACCCTTTATCGCCCGCTACCGCAAGGAGCAGACGGGCACACTTGACGACCAGATTTTGCGCGAAATTTACGACAGGCTCTGCTATCTTCGCAACCTTGAAAAACGCAAGGCCGAGGTTCTCTCATCTATTGAGGAGCAGGGCAAGCTGACAGAGGAAATCTCCCGCGCGGTTGCGGCGGCAACGGCACTTGTCGAGGTGGAGGATATCTACCGCCCATACAAGCAAAAGCGCCGCACACGTGCAAGTGTTGCAAAGGAAAAGGGTCTTGAACCGTTGGCGCTTTTAATTTTAGAGCAGGCCGAAAGCACAGACCCGCAGGCTGCCGCGGCAGAATATATTGACGAAGAAAAGGGTGTCGCTTCGGTGGAGGATGCGCTGGCAGGCGCATCGGATATCATAGCGGAAATGATCTCTGATGATGCCGATATCCGCAAGGCTCTGCGGCAGAAAATGGAGCGTCAGGCGATTATGACCGTGACTGCCGTTGATCCTGAAAAGGAAAGCGTGTATGAGCTGTATTATCAGTTCAGTACGCCCATTTCCCGGCTGCAAAATCATCAGATTTTGGCAATTAACCGTGGCGAAAAAGAGGAATTCTTGCGTGTCAGTCTGAGTGTGGAAAAGGGAATGATTCTGAATTATCTTTGTTCGGAGATGATTACAAATCCCAAGAGTCCCGCTGTCAAATATATTGAAGCGGCAATTGTCGACGGCTACGACCGTCTGATTGCCCCCTCGATCGAACGAGAAATCAGAAACGATCTTTTTGATACCGCGAGCGAAGGAGCCATTAAGCTCTTTGCGGATAATCTGAAGCATCTTCTGATGCAAGCTCCTCTCAAGGGAAAAACGGTACTTGGTTTTGACCCCGGATATATTAACGGTTGTAAAACAGCGGTGGTAGATAAAACGGGAAAGGTGTTGGATACGGCGGTCGTTTATCCGACGACTAAATCGAAATTCAAAACCG
>CALDPI010000139.1 GCA_937912045.1 uncultured Clostridia bacterium | reverse complement strand
ATCGAATACCGTGGTTTCGGTCAGGAAATTGTGGAAGAACTGGCTAAATACGCCGGTGTTCCGGTTTGGAACGGCCTGACCAATGAATATCACCCCACGCAGATCTTAGCCGATATGCTCACCATCCGTGAGTACTTTGGAGATCTGAAGGGCAAAAAGCTGGTGTATATGGGCGACGCCCGTTACAATATGGGCAACTCTTTGATGGTTGGCTGTGCTAAGATGGGAATGCACTTTGTGGCCTGTGCACCGAAAAAATATTTCCCCGACGCTGCACTCGTTGCAAGGTGTGAGGAAATTGCGAAATCTACAGGCGCGGTGCTCGAATTTATTGAAGAGCCGATGGAAGCCACAAAGGGCGCAGACGTCATCTACACAGACGTGTGGGTTTCTATGGGTGAGCCCGATGAGGTTTGGGAGGAACGCATTCGCGAGCTTTCACCCTACCGCGTGACAACGAAGATTATGGAAAATGCAGGAGCACAGTGCCGATTTATGCACTGTCTGCCGGCATTCCACGATTTGAAAACAACGGTTGGAAAACAGATTTTTGATAAATTCAACATAGACTGTATGGAGGTTACCGACGAGGTATTCGAAAGCGAGCAGTCTATCGTCTTTGACGAAGCCGAAAACCGTATGCACACCATCAAGGCGGTTATGGCGGCTACCCTTGTTTAGAAGGTAATATTATGGCTTATTTAGTTTTAAGTAATGGAAAAATCTTTGAAGGCGAGCGCATCGGTGCCGTAGGCGACAGCATTGGTGAGGTTGTGTTCACCACCGAAATGGTTGGCTACGTTGAGGCACTTTCAGACCCAGCCTTTAAGGGACAGACGGTTGTAATGACCTTTTCTATGCTTGGTAATTACGGCGTGTGTGAGGAGGACGTCCAGGGCGAATGTGCGCTTTCGGGCGTTGTTCTGCGCGAGGTATGTGATGCGCCCTCTAACTTCCGCTGTGATTGCACGCTCGATGCCTTTCTTAAAAAGAACGGTGTTGTGGGAATTTGCGGTGTTGACACGCGCGCACTTACAAAAATTTTGCGTGAAGGCGGCAGCCTTAACGGAATAATCTGCGACGAAATTCCAAGCGATTTGACCTTTCTTAAAAACTATTCCGTGGCCGACACCTTAAAGCAGAGTGCTGTAAAGAAGCGCTCTGTTTTTTGCGCAAAAACGGATAAAAAGTATTCGGTTGCGGTGATTGACTACGGCACAAGAAAAAGTGTGACCGCGGCACTGTGCGAGCGCGGCTGTGAGGTTACCCTTTTACCTGCAGACAGCACAGCGGAGGAAGTATTGGCCCTCTCCCCCGACGGAGTTTTACTCTCGGGCGGAACAGACTATTATGCTTTTGATGACGGCAAGGTGTGCGAGGTCAAAAAGCTTATTGGCAGGGTGCCGATGCTTGCTTTGGGTGTGGGACACCTGATTTTAGGACGCGCGGCAGGCGGCGAAATTTACCGTATGCCCTGCGGACACAGGGGTGCCAACCAGCCCGTCAGCAAGGCGGACGGAAGCCGCACCTACATCACGTCACAAAACCACGGCTTTGCTCTCTGCGCTGACAAGGCAGATGGTAAAATTCTGTTTAAAAACGCAAACGACGGCAGCTGTGAGGGTATGGAGTACCCAAATAAATACGCCATTTCCACGCAGTTTTATCCCGATGCGGAGAGCACACCCGCTTCGACCGCTTTTATTTATGACACCTTTATTTCTATGATGGGGGGAGATGCCGATGCCTAAAGATTTATCCATTAAAAAGGTGCTTGTTATCGGCTCCGGTCCCATTGTTATCGGTCAGGCGGCCGAGTTTGACTATGCAGGTGCACAGGCCTGCCAGGTCCTAAAGGACGAGGGCATCAGCACAGTTCTTGTCAACTCTAACCCTGCCACGATTATGACCGACAAAAACCTTGCAGACAAAATTTATCTTGAGCCGCTTTGCGCCGACACTGTCAGACGTATTATTGAAAAGGAGCGTCCCGACGGTCTGCTTGCAGGTCTGGGCGGACAGACAGGTCTTACCATTGCAATGCAGCTGACAAAGGACGGCTCGCTTGACAGGCTGGGTGTTCGTCTTCTCGGCACCGATGCCGACGCGATTGACACCGCCGAGGACCGTGAGCTTTTCCGCAATGCAATGCAGAAAATCGGTCAGCCCACCGTGCCGTCCGAAATTGCGGAAGACACAGAAACGGCGCTTGCCATTGCACGAAAAATCGGATACCCCGTTATTGTGCGCCCTGCATTCACGCTGGGTGGCAGCGGCGGCGGTATTGCAGATAACGAGGATGAGCTGCGCCTTATAGCCAAGACAGGACTCGATATGTCCCCCATTACACAGGTGCTTATTGAAAAGTGTATATCGGGCTGGAAAGAAATTGAGTTTGAAACCATGCGCGACTCTAAGGGCAACGCCATTGCCGTTTGCTCTATGGAAAACTTTGACCCTGTTGGAATACACACAGGCGACTCGATTGTTACGGCACCTGCGCTGACGCTTTCCTCTAAGGAATACACCATGCTCAAAAACGCGGCACTTTCAATGGTGTCCGAAATTGGTATTGTGGGCGGCTGCAACTGCCAGTTCGCGCTCAATCCCGAAAGCCTTGAGTATGCGGTTATTGAGGTTAATCCGCGCGTTTCGCGCTCCTCTGCACTTGCATCAAAGGCATCGGGCTATCCCATTGCGAAGATTACAACAAGACTGGCACTCGGTTACAGCCTTGACGAAATAAAGAACGATATCACAGGCACGACGAGCGCCTGCTTTGAACCAACGCTTGATTACGTTGTTGTCAAGTTCCCTAAATGGCCGTTTGACAAGTTCCGCGGTGCAAGCCGAAAGCTTGGAACGCAGATGAAGGCCACGGGCGAGGTTATGGCGATTGGCCAGTGCTTTGAAGAGGCCATTATGAAGGCGGTGCGCGGCGCGGAAATCTCGCTTGACACGCTGAACGCCCAAAGCATTTCCGAAGGCGATATCAAAAAACGCCTTGAAATTCAGGATGACCACCGCATTTTCACCGTTTTTGAGGCCATTAAAAAGGGTGTTTCCTTTGATGAAATTAACAGCATCACTAAAATTGACAAATTCTTTTTGCACAAGCTCAAAAATCTTGCCGATTTGGAGCGCGCGCTCGAGTGTGAGCCGTTTTGTGACGCGCTTTATAAAAAAGCCAAGCGTTTTGGATATACCGATGCGGCAATCAAACGCATAAGCGGTCAAGCCACCTTACCGAGCTTTGCCTACAGCTATAAAATCGTGGACACCTGTGCGGCCGAATATCCTGCCAGGACTCCATATTTTTATTCCTGCTGTGATGTGACCTGCGAGGCACGCGAATTTACGCGAAGCGGCAAGCCGGTTATTATGGTTTTGGGCGGCGGCCCTATCAGAATCGGTCAGGGAATTGAATTTGACTATAGCGCCGTTCACTGCGTGTGGACACTCCGTAGGCTTGGATATGACGTGGTTATTGTTAACAACAATCCCGAAACGGTATCCACCGATTACTGTACCGCTGACCACCTTTATTTTGAGCCGCTCTGCCCTGAGGACGTTATGAACATTATAAACGTCGAAAAGCCGATTGGTGTTGTGGTTGCGTTTGGCGGACAGACCGCCATTAAGCTGACACAGTTTTTGGATGCAAACGGCATTAAAATTCTGGGCACAAGTGCCGACGGCATTGACATTGCCGAGGACCGCAGCCGTTTTGACGCGTTGCTCGAAAGCTTTAACATCAAGCGTCCGAGCGGAATGGGTGTTTCGGGACTTGAGGAGGCCGTCCGCGTTGCAGAGCAGCTGGGTTATCCTGTGCTTTTGCGCCCGTCCTACGTAATTGGCGGACAGAATATGACCATATCACGCAGCCGTGAGCAGACCGAAAGGTATATGGAAAATATTTTAAAGGGCGGAATTGACAACCCTGTTTTGATTGATAAATATATGCCCGGCACCGAGCTTGAGGTTGACGTAATTTCCGACGGCGAGGACGTGCTTATCCCCGGTATTATGGAGCACATTGAGCGTGCCGGAATACACAGCGGCGACTCGATTGCCGTTTATCCACCATATAACCTTGGCGACAAGATGCGCAACAAAATTTGCGAATGCTCTGAAAAGCTGGCTCTTGCGCTTGGAACACGCGGACTTGTAAACATTCAGTATCTCGTTTTCGATAACGAGCTTTACGTTATTGAGGTTAATCCGCGTGCATCGCGCACGGTTCCCTACATCAGCAAGGTTACCGACGTGCCGATGGTTGACCTCGCGTCACGGGTTATGCTGGGTGAAAGGCTAAAGGATATGGGCTATGGCACGGGGCTTTACCGCACGCCGCCGTATTTTGCCGTTAAGGTGCCCGTTTTCTCTTTTGAAAAGCTGAACGATGCCAACTCAATTTTAGGACCCGAGATGAAGTCAACGGGCGAGGTTTTGGGACTTGGCAGGACCAAAGCAGAGGCACTCTTTAAGGGGCTTACCGCCGCAGGCTTCAATGTCACAGGTGTGGCGGACACGACAGAGAAGGGCGTTTTCATCAGTGTACCCGAAAGCGATTATCAGGAAGTGCTTTCTTTGGCTAAGAGGTTTTTCGACCTCGGCATTAAAATATATGCCACGAGTGGCACAGCCGCAACCATAAGCAGCCTCGGCATTGACGTGACCACCGTTAAAAATGCGAGCGAGAATGACGAGCTTATACGTCTTATGGAGGACGGCAAGCTTAGCTACATCATATATACGGGTGCGGTTAAGGACGTTACGGTGGGCGATTTCCGCATAATTCACCGCCGCGCCATGCAGCTTTCTATCCCCTGCTTAACCTCGCTTGATACCGCAGGCGCACTTGCCGACGTTATCGAAAGCCGCTTTACTATTAATAACACCGAGCTTGTGGATATTAACAATATGCGAGACGAGCACCGCAAGATTAAGTTTTCCAAAATGCATTCCTGCGGAAACGACTATATTTTCATTGAGAATTTTGACGGTCAAATAACCTGCCCTGAGTCACTCTGTGTCAGCCTTTGTGCACAGCATTACGGCATTGGTGCAGACGGCATTGTTCTTATTGAAAAATCCGACATTGCCGATGCCAAAATGCGCAGCTTCAACCGCGACGGTGGCGAGGGCAGAATGGCAGGCAACAACATCCGCTGTGTTGCAAAATATCTTTATGATAACGGCTTCACAGATAAGGAGGACGTCTCTATTGAGGTGGGGGGACGGGTTTATGAAACCTCGCTGTTCCTCCACGGCGGACGTGTAAGCTCAGTTTGTGTCAATATGGGACGTGCCGACTTCAGCGCGGCCGCCATCCCTGCGAACACGCAAAAGGAAAGCCTTATTGGCCACCGACTGTCTATAGGCGGTGCCGACTATGACGTTACCTGTCTTTCGGTCGGAAATGGGCACTGCGTTGTGTTCTGCGACGCACTTGATGCACTGCCACTTTCAGAACTTGGACCGCAGTTTGAATATGCACCGCTCTTTCCCGAGAGGATTAACACCGAGTTTGTGCGTGTTGTCAACGGCACAAATCTCAGGGTGCGCGTGTGGGAACGCGGCAACGGAGAAACCCTTGCCTGCGGAACGGGTGCCTGTGCGGCGGCGGTTGCCGCGGTGGAAAACGGATACTGTAAAAAGGGCGCCGACATTACGGTTCGGCTAATAGGCGGTGACCTCACCGTCAATTATACCGACGAGCGCATACTTCTGACAGGAGATGCCGTTCTCGTTTACGAGGGTGAATTTGAATATTAAAAATAAAAAAACTCCGGATTCCCGGAGTTTTTTTATTTTTCTTCCTGCTCGATTTCAGCTTTGACCTTTTCGACCACACCTGCAACATAGGTGTTCATCAAAATGTTTTCAACGTCCTGCTTGGTGGCGGTAACATAGTTGTTTTCCGCGCAAGCATCACGCAGGGCATTTTCTGCCAGCACAGGTATATCCTTAATATCAAATGGTGTATCGCACAGGTGGGGTATCCCAATATCGCGCGAGAGCTGCCTTATCTTTTCGATTGCGAGCTTTGCGGCTGCATCATCGCTTAGTTCCTCTGTGTCGGCATCGAACCACGCCTGACCTATGCGCGCAACACGTTTGGTGCGGTAGGGCGCGTTATATTCCATAACGAAGGGCAATAAAATGGCATTTGCAACACCATGCGGTGTATGATAAAAGCCGCCGAGTTGATGCGCAATCGCGTGGACAAGGCCGAGACCGCTGTTTGAAAATGCGAGGCCTGCCAAATACTCTGCCCAGCACATATCCGTCCTTGCCTTGATATCTCTGCCAAAGTGAGTTGCACGCTTGAGCGACTTGCTGACGAGACGGATTGCCTCTATTGCGGCGCCGTCGCTGAACGGTGTATGTACGTTGGAAAGAAATGCCTCAACCGCGTGGGTGAGCGCGTCCATTCCTGTTGCGGCGGTAAGTGCAGGTGGCATTCCAACCATAAGGCTTGGGTCGTCAATGGCGAGATATGCCATACAGTTGTTATCCATCATTACCATTTTGATTTTCTTTTCCTCGTCGGTTACGACGTATGCACGTGTAACCTCCGAGCCTGTGCCAGCCGTTGTGTTGATTGCAACGATTGGTGCGCCCGGCTTTGCTGATTTTGCAACACCCTCATAATCCCTTATATCTCCGCCGTTGGTGGCAAGAATGCTTACCGCCTTTGCAACGTCGATGGGTGAGCCGCCGCCAATAGCCACAAGAAAATCTGCGCCGCTTGTCTTATACGCGCTGTATGCATCGTTGACTATGCGAACGCTCGGGTTAGGCTCTACCTTATCGTAAACGGTATAAGGTATGCCGTTATTATCAAGTACCTCCACAACCTGTTTTACTGTGCCAAGCTTTACAAGGCCCACATCGGTCACGACGAGGGCTTTTTTTACGCCGGCAGAGCCCATAAAACGCGGAATTTCTCTTATGCTTCCGTTACCAATGAGCGTGTGCGCAGGCTGAAAAAGTTCAACAATGTTACCTTTTTTCATAGCATCACCAGGGTAATTTCAATCTGTTATTATTTTAACATACTTTTATGATGATTGCAACAACAATTCTTGTTTTTCTTTGTTTTTATTTGTTTTTTGCCGAATTTATGTCTGAATTTATTTGTTCTTTGAGCTCTTCTGCCGAGGAAAAGGTTTTTTCCTCTCTTAAAAAACGTCTGAAACGGACAGTAAGCTCTTGACCGTAGAGGTCACCTGAAAAATCTATTACATTAGTTTCACATATCGTCTCCGCAAGTGCGTAGGTGGGGCGCTTGCCGACGTAGGTGACGGCGTTATAATCGGTGCCGTCTATACACACGCTTGTAGCATACACGCCGTGTCTGAGCTCGCAAAGGTCGGTAGGGTACAGAAAATTAACGGTTGGAAAGCCAAGCGTGCGGCCGCGGCTGTCCCCGTGGGAAACGGTGCCGCTTATGCTGAATTCTCTTGAAAGCAGTTTGTTTGCGGTTTCTATATCACCCTGTTTCACAAGCTCTCTTATCCTGCTTGAAGAAACACGCGCACCCAGCGCCTCCACAGGTGGAATGACCGAAAGGGCTATTCCGTTTTGTTTGCAAAACGCTTCAAGTAGCGCGGTATCCCCTGCGCCGCCCTTGCCGAAGTGATAATTAAAGCCACAGCAAATCAGGCTCGGATTATATTTTTTTAAAAGATAGGCTAAAAACTCCTCTGCGCTTTGCGAGCGGACCTTGCTAAAATCAAGCTCGTCCACCTCAAAGCCGAGGGCTTCCAGCATCGTTTTTCTGTCCTTTACCATCTGCAAAAGCTCGGTCTTGCCCGACATCACCATTGATGGCGGCAAAGAAAAAATGACCGCAACAGGGCGTTCGGCGCCCTTTGCAGCCGAAACCACCTTCATATGTGCCATATGAAGTCCGTCAAAACTGCCAAGCACCAATGCTGTATCGGTCATTTTAATCACTTCCGTCTTTATTATTAAGTACACACGCAACCGTTATGCTGTCGGCCTTTATTTGCCCGATTCCGAGCAAAACGTCACCGTATTTCACGCGAAGGAGCATTCCCTCCACCGCGTTTTTAAGTCCCGTGCGGCCAACGTCAAGCGCACCGCCATTTGAAAAGCGCACCGCCTGCTTTTCGGTTACGTTAATAAACGGCATATTTTCCACCGCTTTATCGGTCGGCATAATATGCGATTTTACGTTTTCCTCCGTCAATTCATCAAGTGACACCGCATTTGCAAGAGAAAAACCTGCTGTACTTGTTCGCACAAGCTCTGTCATTATTGCGCCACAGCCAAGCTTTTCGCCGATGTCGCGGCAAAGAGAGCGAATGTACGTGCCCTTGCCACAGACGACATCGAGATAAAACTCTTTGCCGTCAAACTCGCGCACGGTTATTTCTTTTATAAATATCTGTCTGGGCTCGCGCTTAATTTCCACGCCCTGACGTGCAAGCGAATAAAGCCGCTGTCCGTCCACCTTTATGGCTGAAAACATTGGCGGAATCTGCTCTGTTTCGCCCAAAAAGCTGTCGGCCGCGGAGACCAATTCCGCCTCTGTCACCGACACGTCTCTCTCACATAGGACGGTGCCAGTTATGTCCTCTGTGTCGGTTGTGATGCCAAGGCGCACGCGCGCGGTATAGTTCTTTTCCGTTTCAGTTATGTACGCGCAAAGGGAGGTTGCCCGACCAACAAGAATGGGCAAAACCCCCTCGGCCAAGGGGTCAAGGGTGCCTGTATGACCTACACGCTTTGTATGCAAAAGGTATCTCACCCTTGCAACCGCCGAAAAAGAGGTTATTCCCTTTGGTTTATTTACAACTAAAAGATAATCATCTTCGTAAACAATATCAATGGGGATATTCTCGGGAAGAACATCTAAAACTACGGGTTCGGGGATTTCGACAGAAACTGTTTCTCCGCCCGAAATAACATAGTTTTTAGCGATTTTGTTTCCGTTTACAGTTATCATTCCCTCGGTAATGAGGTTCTGAACGGCTGTTCTTGTAAGGTCAAACTCTTCATTTGACGAGATGAACTTATCAAGTCTTTCGCCTTTATTTTCTATAGGAATAACAAATTCATTCATCTGTTTTTTCTTCCCTTATGCGCTGTTCTTTCTTGGATTTATCAAAGAAAATATAAACGAGAAGGAAAATACCTCCTCCGTATTTAGCGGCAAGATACGGAAAGCGCCAGATATTGCCAAGGCCCACCGCGCTGCCCGCAGCCGCGAGCACAAAGCCGATAGAGCCGCTGAATGTGCCCCGTTCTTTTTTTTCGTTCAT
>CALDPI010000138.1 GCA_937912045.1 uncultured Clostridia bacterium | reverse complement strand
CCTCACCCCACGACGGAGCAGACGTCGTAATACCGTCACTCGTCATAATGGTGGAAAGTATCTTTCAGAGCAATTTGAAAAGCTTGGCTATACTCTTACCCGCGCAAAAAATATTACCGGTTTTTATACGGATATTGATACAGGAAAGGATGGCCCTACTATTTTAATAATTGGCGAGCTTGATTCTGTAATTTGTCCTTCTCACCCGGAATCCAATAAAGAAACAGGTGCCGTTCATTCTTGCGGTCATAACGCACAGACCGCTACCCTTTTAGGCATTGCAGCAGCACTTAAAGAAGACGGTGTTTTAAATGATTTATGCGGAAAAATCCGCCTTTGCGCTGTTCCTGCCGAAGAATTATTAGAAATTGAATTCAGAAATGAGCTTAAAAATAAAGGTATAATAAAATATTTTGGCGGTAAAACCGAATTTTTATACCGTGGATATTTTGACGGTGTTGATATTGCATTTATGGTACATACAGATGAAACCTACCATTGCGTTAAAACGAACGTTGGATTTATTTTTAAAAATATCCCTTTATGTTTTTTTACAAACTTTCCCTTTTCGATAAATACATAATAACACACCGCCCAACACAAAAACGAAACAACAAAATGCAGTGTTATTACATCTTTTGTCTAATTTTCTCACAATTTATAACATAAAAAAGCCACCAACATTATGTCGGTGGCTTTTTTTCTATTATTCAGTTATTCCAAATAAACCAATTAGTTTTTCTCTGTTTGGGTTGCCCTCTTCAAGCTTATTAATCTCTGTTAATATATTTGCTTTAGTTTCTTCACTTAGTTTTTCACTTAAGTAAAGCCCCTCAACTTCAGAACCATCTGTTGTTATTGTATCTAACAATATGTTTATTCGCCGCGAAATTTACGAGCCTGCTCGGCAATTAGCTCGGTATCCTCGAAATAGTTTATCTTCATTGCACGGCGCACATCGGCAAGAGTGTCGGCTGCAACGGCGCGCGCAGTCTCGCAGCCCTTCTGCAATAGTGCATACACCTCGGGAATCTTCTTTTCCCACTCCTTGCGGCGTGCACGTATCGGTGCGAGCTCCTCCTTAAGAATGGCAATGAGGAACCTCTTTACCTTAACATCGCCCAGACCGCCACGCTTGTAGTGAGCCTTAAGCTCATCGAGGTTGGGGTAGTCGGGGAGGTACTTTTCAAAGTGCTCGGGACGGCAGAAAGCATCGAGGTATGTGAACACTGTGTTGCCCTCGACCTTGCCCGGATCCTGAACGCGGATGTGGTCGGGGTCGGTGTACATCGACATCACGTGCTGCTTCAGCTCCTCGGCGCTGTCCGATAGGTAGATGCAGTTGCAGAGCGACTTGCTCATCTTTGCCTTTCCATCGGTGCCGGGCAGGCGTAGGCAGGCTGCATTTGTGGGCAGCAGAATCTCCGGTTCGACAAGTGTCTCGCCATATATGCCGTTGAAGCGGCGTGCAATCTCACGTGCCTGCTCAATCATCGGCTGCTGGTCTTCGCCGGCAGGGACAGTCGTTGCGCGGAACGCGGTGATGTCCGATGCCTGGCTGATGGGGTAGGTGAAGAATCCTACGGGGATGCTGGTCTCGAAGTTGCGCATCTGGATTTCCGTCTTCACCGTCGGGTTGCGCTGCAGGCGGCTCACGGTGACGAGGTTCATATAGTAGAATGCCAGTTCGCACAACTCGGCCACCTGTGACTGTATGAAGATGGTGCTCTTCGAGGGGTCGATGCCGCAAGCCAGGTAGTCGAGGGCTACCTCGATGAAGTTTTGGCGTATCTTCTCGGGGTTATCGGCATTGTCGGTCAATGCCTGAGCATCGGCAATCATGATGAATATCTTGTCAAAGAGTCCCGAGTTTTGCAACTCTACACGACGACGCAATGAGCCTACAAAGTGTCCTAAGTGTAACTTGCCCGTGGGGCGATCTCCCGTGAGAATTATCTTTTTCTTCATTGTGTAATTGTGTTTTTCGTTTCTCCCTATGTGCGCGCATACATCTCTATACGCACGATAGGCGACAAAAATACGAAAAATTTGCTGAGTTGCATAGAAAATTGCACGATTTATAGATTTTTTTTATAACTTTGTACACGGCAAACAACTAACCTTATACTATTATGACTATTATTCAGCTTGAATATCTTATGGCAGTGGCCAATTGTGGTAGCTTTTCGG
>CALDPI010000137.1 GCA_937912045.1 uncultured Clostridia bacterium | reverse complement strand
TAGACCAGCTTGGTATTTGGGCAGAACGCGGCGGTGTTTCCATGGTTAAAAGTCTTGAGGGCACCGATCCTGCATCGGTCGTTTATGATACCATTGCTTCCGCAAAGGCACACGGCGCAGATGTTATCATTTGTGATACTGCAGGACGTCTGCATAATAAGAAAAATCTTATGGACGAGCTTGCAAAAATGTACAGAGTTATCGGCAGAGAATTACCGGATGCCTCGGTTGAGTCCTTGCTTGTTTTGGATGCTACCACAGGACAGAACGCCGTTAACCAGGCAAGCGAGTTTAAAAAGGTAACCGATATTACAGGCATTGTTCTGACCAAGCTGGACGGCACCGCAAAGGGCGGAGTTGTTCTCGCAATCAAGCACGAGCTTGGCATTCCCGTAAAATATATCGGCGTTGGTGAGGGAATTGACGACCTACAACCCTTTGACCGCGTTGCCTTTTCAAACGCTCTGTTTGACAGTGAGGATTAATTTATGAAGTATTTTATTTCAACTAAAAACCAGCATAAAATTATTGAATTTGAGCGCATTCTTTCCCAACTCGGTATTGAGCTTTTGAGTGAAAAGGATTTAAAAGAGCCCTTGCCCGACGTGGAGGAAAACGGTGTTACTTTTGAGGAAAACGCTCTTACAAAGGCGCGATTCGCCTGTGAGCAAACGGGATATGTTTCGCTCGCTGATGACAGCGGTTTGTGTGTTGATGCTCTCGGTGCTTGCCGTTGATTACCTTGTAGGCGCACCCGGTGTTTATTCCGCACGTTATTGTGGCAAGCATGGTGATGACGCCGCCAACAATAAAAAGCTGTTATCAGAGCTTGACGGTGTGCCGCTTGAAAAACGCACAGCACGCTATGTGGCGGCTGTGGCTTGTGTTTTCCCGGATGGCAGAGAAATTGTTGTGCGCGGCACCTGTGAGGGTCATATCGCCTTTGAAGAAAGCGGTAATAACGGTTTTGGATACGACCCGTTGTTCATATCAAAGCTTGGCCGCTTTGGCGAGGTTTCTGCAGAGGAAAAGGATTCCATCAGTCACAGGGCAGAAGCATTAATTAAACTAAAAGACGAACTTGAGAAAATATATAAAGAGGGATAATATGCTTACAAGTAAACAGCGTGCTCAGCTGCGCGGTCTTGCAAATTCTATCGATACAATATTTCAAATAGGCAAGACAGGAGTTGGTGAGCAGTTAATTAAACAGGTAGATGACGCTTTGGAGGCGCGCGAGCTTATTAAATTGCGCGTTTTGGAAACTTCACCTCAAAGCGTAAGAGAAGCGGCCGATGAGGTAGCACAGGCGGTTTCT
>CALDPI010000136.1 GCA_937912045.1 uncultured Clostridia bacterium | reverse complement strand
ATTATAAATTACCATAAAACACATATTATTTAACGGAGGTACTTACCATGAATTTTCCTGCTGAACTGAAGTATTCCAAGGACCACGAGTGGGTCAAGTTTGAAGGCGACACCGCCATCATCGGTATTTCCGACTTTGCTCAGGATGCTCTGGGTGATGTTGTTTTCGTAAATCTGCCCCAGGTTGGCGACGCTGTTACTGCCGGTGAGGCTTTCGGCGATGTAGAGTCCGTTAAGGCTGTCAGCGTATATTTTTTCCTGCTTGACGTTTTCACGTAGGGCTTTGGTGTATTGGTTCTTGCTGTCTTTGGCTCGTTCGGTCTCTTCTCGGATTGCTGTGAGTTGCTTTAGATATGCTTCTTCGGTCACTTCGCCGTTTTTGCGCTCCTTGTTGAGTTCGGCTTCTTCTTGCTTAAGCTCTGCGAGCCGTTCTGTTGCCTGCTCGATAGCCGCCACAGCTTCTCGGTTGCTTACCTGCAAGTCTACTATGATAGTGTCAATTTGTTGTGCCATGATAGGTTGTTTTTAGTCGGTTTTTCGCCCGTAGGCGCGTTTTCTCGTTTCGGTTGCTCTGTTATACCACCCGTGTTTTATTTCGCGCTCAGAACGCGGGAAATTGACTTGGCGATAATGTCGGTGTACTGACGGCTCAGCTGCTCGACCTCTTCGGCAATGACGGGCGAATAGATATCCATACGTCCGCCTTGTCGATACAGGAGCGTTCCTCGCGTCGCTATTGTGTGAGCGATTGCCCCTGCCATGATACGCAACGAGCGTTCCTCGACGCTGTACTTCGGTTGCCAACGCTCTGACGGCTGACGCTTGTACTGTATTTGCCGCACGGCAAGTTTCTTGTTGATTATCCAATCCCGAATAATGCTGTTGAAATTGCGTGGTACACGTCCGGCAGGGCTGCCCAACTCCAGCGACTGAAAGTAAGGACGACCGACAAGACGCATCCCGTACTCGTCGCGCTCTATGCGCATCGAACGCTCAGTCTTACCGCTTGCACGCAGT
>CALDPI010000135.1 GCA_937912045.1 uncultured Clostridia bacterium | reverse complement strand
GGTGTTCTCGGCGGCGACGTTAAGGGACTTCTGCTTCTCGACGTTGCTCCCCTCTCGCTCGGTATTGAGACGATGGGCGGTATCTGCACAAAGATTATTGAGCGCAACACCACCATCCCGACCAAGAAGAGCCAGATTTTCTCGACTGCGGCTGACGGTCAGACCTCTGTTGATGTACACGTTTTACAGGGTGAGCGTGAGTTTGCTAAGGACAACAAATCTCTCGGAATTTTCCGTCTTGACGGAATTGCCGCCGCACCGCGCGGTATTCCGCAGATTGAGGTTACCTTTGACATCGACGCTAACGGCATTGTAAACGTTTCTGCAAAGGACCTCGGCACTGGCAAGGAGCAGTCCATCACCATCACCTCTTCCACAAATATGTCTAAAGAGGATATTGACAAGGCTGTTAAGGATGCTGAGCAGTATGCGGCTGAGGACAAGAAGCGCCGTGAGGAAGCCGACCTTCGCAACGGTGCCGACCAGATGATTTACCAGACCGAAAAGACCGTTTCTGAGCTTGGCGATAAGCTGGACGAAAACGAGAAAAAGGATATAACCGAGGCTTGCGAGGCACTCAAAGAGGCTGTAAAGAGCGACAATCTTGAGGATATCAAGGCAAAGCAGGAAGCACTCCAGCAGAAGCTTTATGCCGTTTCCGAAAAGGTTTACAAGGCTGCCGCAGAGGCACAGCAGGCTGCACAGAACGCACAGGGTGCTGACGGTGCCGCACAGAACGACAACGTTTACGACGCCGACTTTACCGACGTTAACGACGAAAACAAATAATGATTTTTGCCGGCAGAGCAGGTGTTATCTTGCTCTGCCTACATACAGGAGAGTTGTGCTTTGGCAGATAAAAAAGATTATTACGAGGTGCTTGGCGTTGACCGCAAGGCAAATGATGACGAATTAAAAAAAGCCTATCGCAAGCTTGCCAAAAAGTACCACCCCGACCTGAATCCAGGTGATGCAGAGGCCGAAAAGAGCTTTAAGGAGGTTAACGAGGCTTACGAAATTCTGTCCGACAGTGAGAAACGCGCACGCTACGACCAGTTTGGCCACGCCGGTGTTGACCCTAATTATAACGCGGGTGCTGGCGGATATGGCGGTGGCTACGGAGGCGGTTTCGGCGGCTTTGATTTTAGTGATTTGGGCGATATATTCGGCGATATACTCGGCGGTTTCGGTGGCGGAAGACGACAGCGTGACCCCAACGCACCACAGAGGGGTGCGAACACCTCGGCTACCGTTACAATTTCGTTTGAAGAGGCTGCGAAGGGCTGCAAAAAGAAGATTAACGTCACGCGCGTTACGACCTGCTCTACCTGCAACGGTAGCGGTGCAGAGTCGAGCGGCAGCATAAAGACCTGTCCCAACTGTCACGGTACCGGTCACGTGAACATCACACAGCGCACACCCTTTGGCACGATGCAGACACAATCGGTATGCTCACAATGTCGCGGTACGGGCAAGATTATTGATAAGCCCTGCAAGGCTTGTGCCGGAAAGGGCAGAATCCGCATTACTGAAGAAAAGGAAATTGAAATTCCTGCAGGAATTGACGACGGGCAGACAATGCGCGTACGCGGCGCGGGTGATTCCGGTGTGAACGGCGGTCCCTCAGGCGACCTTAACATTCATGTAAGCGTCAGACCGCACCCGTTCTTTGAGCGCGACGGCTTTGACGTTTTCTGTCAGATTCCCATAACCTTTACGCAGGCGGCCTTGGGTGCTGAAATTATTGTTCCAACCATTGACGGAAAGGTGAAATTCACCATTCCAGAGGGCACGCAGACAGGCAGCGAATTTAAGCTGCGCGGCAAAGGCATTGAACGGCTTAACTATTCGGGTCGCGGCGACCAATACGTTACGGTCACGGTTGAGGTTCCGCGCAATCTTTCCAAGGAGCAAAGGGAAATCCTGCGTTCCTTTGATGAAAAGATTGACGATAAGAACTATACCAAGAAAAAGAGCTTTACCGACCGACTTAAAGAACTGTTTGAAGATTAAAAAAGTCCCCATCATTGATGGGGACTTTTTTTACTGTTTTCTGTATTCTGAAGGTGTTGTGCCAAACTGTTTTAAAAATGCGCGGTTAAAGGTGCGTATTGTCGAAAAGCCTGACAGACTTGCAACGTCTGCAATGGAATAACTCTTATCCTTTAAATACTGCTGTGCATCGGATAGACGCAGGGAATTTATGTAGTCACAAAAGTTCATCACAAGGCGCGAGCTAAAGATGTGCGAAACAGAGCTCCGACTTATATGAAGGGCGGTGGCAACCTTTTCGATGCTTATGTTTTCTTTGTAATACATATTGCAATAAGAGATTACGCGCGTAACATTGTTATGCTCTTGCGATATATCCTTGAACTGATAATGACGCAAAAGCTTGCCCATAAAGGCTATCAAATATCCGTCAATTATAACACTGTGTCCATCCCTTTTATACTCTTCAAACGCCATTTCAAGCAGGGATACCAACTCGTCGTCATCTCTTTCCATCATATACACAGGTGTCACAGGCTCGCACTTTGAAAACAAATCCTCGAAATATTTATTCTGCGAGGTTTTAAAGGCTAAAACATAATACGTGCCATTTACGTGCTCTGAAAATTTATGTATTTGGTTAGGAGCGGCGAGAAAAAAACAGTTTTTCTTTAACACATATTCCTTACCCTGACACAATGCAACGCTCTGTCCTTCCTTAACATACACAATTTCGGCCTCGGAATGAACGTGTGCAGGCCAGTTGATTACGTTTCTGCGATGAAAGTCAAATCCGGGTTTGATTTCAGTCAATATTTCTTGCATACGCTTTCTCCTGTTTTTATTTTACTGCAATGCACTCGATTTCGATTTTTGCGCCCTTGGGTATTGCAGCGACCTGCACGCAGCTGCGCGTTGGATATGGTTCTGTGAAAAAGGTCTCATACACCTTGTTCATTGCCGCAAAATCGCTAAGGTCAGAAAGGAATACCGAGGTTTTTATGACGTTTGCCATTGTAAGACCGTTTGCCGCAAGAATGTTTTTCACGTTATTAAGCGACTGTGCCGTCTGCTCATCTATGGTTTCTGCCATAGCGCCTGTTTCGACGTTTACGGGGATTTGGCCCGAAACAAAGACAATATTTCCTGCGTCCAGCCCCTGTGAATACGGGCCGATGGCGGCTGGTGATTTATCTGTTACAATTACCTTCATAACCGTTACCTCTATTCTACAATTTTAAAGCCTTTATTTTTGAGAGTCCGCTTAATTTCCTCAATCTGCTCAAAGTCGCGCGTTTCTATGCCGACGCGCAAAAAACAGCTTGCGATGGCCATATTGGCATCTGAGCGCTCGTGGTGGACGCTTGTGACGTTGCCGCCGCAGTTTGAAATGATTGTGCTGACGCCCAAAAGCTGACCCGGCTTATCCTCAAGTGCAATGAGAAGCGTGGTTGTTCTGCCTGTGGTGACAAGACCGCGCGTGATAACGCGTGAAAGAATGTTAACGTCGATATTGCCGCCGGAAACCACACATACAACCTTTTTATTTTCTATCGGTAATTTATCAAACATTGCCGCGGCGACGCTGACAGCGCCTGCGCCCTCGGCAATCAGTTTTTGTTTTTCAATGAGGGCAAGGATTGCGGTGGCAATTTCGTCCTCGCTTACGGTGACAACCTCGTCAACGTATTTGCTTATCATATCAAAGGTGGTGTTGCCAGGATGCTTAACGGCAATGCCGTCTGCAAAGGTGGAAACACCTGTGAGGGTGATAATCTCCCCCGCTTTGACACTCTGTGCCATTGCGTCGGCGCGCTCTGCCTGAACACCGTAAACCTTAACCTCGGGGCGAAGCTGCTTTATGGCATATGCAACGCCCGAAATAAGTCCGCCTCCTCCGATTGGAACGATTACTGCGTCCAGCTCATCAATCTGCTCTAAAATTTCAATTCCGATTGTGCCCTGACCCGCTATGACCTCGTCGTCGTCAAAGGGATGAATAAAGGTGGCGCCCGTTTCACTCTGAAGACGGAGAGCCTCCTCATAGGCGTCGTCATACGTACCGGGAACGAGTCTTACCTCGGCACCGAGCGCCTTGGTTGCCTCGACCTTGCTTATCGGAGCGCCGTCGGGCATACAGACAACACTCTTTATGCCCATTTGTGATGCGGCAAGAGCCACACCCTGCGCGTGATTGCCTGCACTGCAGGCGATGATGCCTGCCTTTTTCTGCTCTTCGCTTAGTTTGCTTATTTTATAATAAGCGCCTCTAAGCTTAAAACTGCCCGTTACCTGCAGGTTTTCGGTTTTAAGATATATGTCTGCCTTTTTTGAAAGGTTTTTTGAATAAATCAAATCGGTTCTTCTTGCCACGTCCTTTAACGTGTACGCGGCCTGATATACCTTATCAAGTGTTACCATATTTTACCCTCTTTACTATTCCTGCAAGCCTGCAAGATAATTTATAAACTGGCGCGCGGTGCGTCCTGACACACCACCGTGGCGCATTTCCCACTTGTTTGCCTCGGCGCAGAGTGTTTCGTCGTCGAGAGAAATTCCCTCGCGGTGAGCAAGGGTTTTTACAATCTCATAAAACTCCTGCTTGTCGGGACTTGAATAGTTAATAAGCACGCCGAAACGGCTTGAGAGAGAAAGCTTTTCCTCAATCGTGTCGGAGCGGTGAATTTCACCGTTGTGCTCCATATCGTTTCTGTCGTTCCAGGTTTCCTTTATGAGATGGCGGCGGTTTGAGGTGGCGTATATCAAAATATTATCGGGCTTGGTTTCGACGCCGCCCTCAATAACCGCTTTCAGAAATTTATATTCTATTTCGTGGTCTTCAAACGAAAGGTCGTCGATATAGATTATAAATCGGTAGTTGCGGTTTTTTATGTGCGATATTACGGACGAAAGGTCGCCGAACTGATGCTTATAAATTTCTATCATTCGAAGACCGCTGTCGTAATATTCGTTAAGCACCGCCTTAATGCTTGAGCTTTTGCCCGTGCCACTGTCGCCGTAAAGCAACGCGTTGTTTGCGGGCTTGCCCTCTATAAACGCGCGCGTATTATCTATGAGCTGCTTTTTTTGATACTCATATCCCACAAGGTCCGAAAGACGAATGCCGTCTGCGTTGTTGATGGGACAAAACTCGAGTTTGCCGCCTGTATTTTTAATGCGAAAGGCAGGGTTTAAACCGAACATTCCCACGCCGTAGTCGCGGTAGAGCTCTGTAATAATCAAGAAGAACTCATCCTCGTCCTTGGTGGCGGCAAGCTTTTTGGACAGTGCCCTCACCTTTTCGCTGACGTTTTTATTATAAAGTCTTTCGCGCTTGGCAATGGCCTTATAATCTGTAATAATTGAGAAGCAGTCAATGCCCAAATCCTTTTCGATTGCCCCAAAATCAAAGGCAAAGAGCTTTCGGAACACGGCAAAGTCGGCCTTTGCAAGACGGTTTACGCTGCCGCCCTCCGTATAGCCCTGTCTTTCACACGTGAGGGTGAAGGAATTTTCGTTGGTTATGAGCAAAAACGTGAGATAGTTATGCCACAAATTAGTATCAAAGCCGTACTGTGTGGCAAGGTCTAAAAGACGCTTGATTTCCACGTATATTCTATGTATGAGGACGTCTTTTCCCTCCTCATTGTTTTCCCAGGCTTTGAATACACCGCAAAGCTCTGTGAGTATGCTGTCGCTACCCAGGTTACTGTACAGCAACAGTTTTGATACCTCTTTATACATAATCCACCTCTATTCTACGGCGAGTCTCCAACCGAACTTATCTTCGAGAGCGCCTGTCTGAATTCCTGTTACGGTGTCGTAAAGCTTTTGGCTGAGCATGCCTATGCCGCCGTCGCCGATGGTCATTACGTCATCCTTATAGCGCAGCTTGCCGACGGGCGAAATAACCGCCGCGGTTCCTGTGCCGAAAACTTCCTCGAGGGCACCTGTTTTCTGCGCCTCTATCAGCTCGTCAACCGAGATTTTACGCTCTTCTGTCGGTATGCCCCAGCTTTTACAAAGGTGCAACACCGAATCACGCGTGATGCCCGGTAGGATGCTGCCGTTGAGCATTGGGGTTACGACGGTGCCGTTTATCTTGAAGAAGATATTCATAGCGCCGACTTCCTCTATATACCTGCGCTCAACACCGTCAAGCCACAAAACCTGTGAATAGCCTGCGTCGTGCGCTTTTACCTGTGCGGCAAGGCTTGATGCGTAGTTGCCGCCCGTTTTGGTATAGCCAACACCGCCGCGAACCGCGCGGACAAAGTCATCCTCTATCCAAATGCCGACGGGCGCAAGACCGCTTGCATAATACGCGCCGCTGGGTGACAAGATGATGATAAACTTATAGGTCTTTGAGGGGGCAACGCCCAAAAATGCGTCGGTTGCTATGATAAACGGACGGATATAAAGCGAGGTGCCTGCCTCGGTCGGAATCCAGTCCTCGTCCATTTTGACAATGGCCGACACCGCCTGAACGAAATCCTCTTCGGGCAGGTGGGGTATGCAAAGACGCTCGTTTGTTGCGTTGGTGCGCTTTGCGTTCATATCGGGACGGAAAAGATAGCTCTTGCCGTCTGCTCCCTTATACGCTTTGAGTCCCTCAAACATTTCCTGTCCGTAATGGAAAACCATTGCTGCAGGTGAAAAGCTGAATTCTGCAAAGGGTACGATTCTTGCGTCGTGCCAGCCCTTTCCCTCGGTATAGTCCATTACAAACATATGGTCTGTGAATATTTTACCAAAGCCCAAAGGTCCTGTTGGTTTTTCTTTAGGTGTGGTTGTTTTTGTAATCTTAATATCAAGCATTATTTATCACTCCTAAATTCTGCTGATTATTTCATCGGTAATTTCTGTGCAGGTGAGTGCCTTGCCGTCACCCACAAGGATATCGGCGGTGCGAAGACCGTCTTCCAAGGCTTTATTGACTGCATTATCAATAGCGTCTGCCTCTTCCAAAAGGCCAAAGGAATATCTTAACATCATTGCGGCAGAGAGAATTGTGGCAATGGGGTTTGCCTTGTTCTGACCTGCAATGTCGGGTGCGGAGCCGTGAATGGGCTCGTAAAGGCCGCACTTATTATCGCCAAGAGATGCCGATGCCAAAAGACCGATTGAGCCTGTAATCTGCGATGCCTCGTCCGAGAGGATGTCACCAAACATATTGGAGGTTACAATTACGTCGAACTTCGAGGGGTCACGCACAAGTTGCATTGCGGCATTGTCAACGAGCATATCTGTACAGGTTACGTCGGGATACTGCTCTGCTATGCGGTGAACGGTTTCACGCCACAGGCGCGAGGTTTCGAGCACGTTTGCTTTATCAATGCTGACAACATTTTTTCTGCGCTTTCTTGCTGTCTGGAATGCGACGTGAGCAATACGCTCCACCTCTTTGATGCTGTATGCCTCGGTGTCGTAGGCCTCCTCGCCGTATTTACCCACTCTTCTTCCGCGTTCGCCAAAATATATTCCGCCCGTAAGCTCGCGGACGATGACAAGGTCAAAGCCGTTTTCTACAATATCGGGACGGAGGGTGCAAGCGCCTTTAAGTGCAGGATAAATTTTTGCAGGGCGAAGATTTGTGAAAAGGCCGAGTGCGGCGCGAAGTCCCAAAAGGGCTTTTTCGGGGCGGATATCGCCGGGGAGAGTATCCCACTTGGGTCCGCCTACCGCGCCGAGCAGTACACTGTCGCTGCTTTTGCAGCCTGTCACAGTTTCTTCAGGCAGCGGAATACCGTATTCATCTATTGCGGCACCGCCTGCAAGATAGGGTGTGAAGTTAAACTTATGTCCGAACTTTTCTCCGACGACTGTCAGCACCTTTACGGCGCTGTCAACGATTTCGGGGCCGATGCCGTCACCCTTTACGAGAGCAATATTATATTCCATTATTTTGTACCTCCCGCCTGTTTTGCTTTTACGTAAGAAAGCAATCCGCCGTTTTCGATAATGCCGTTTATAAATGCCGGGAAAGCGGTGGCCTTAAAGGTTTCGCCTGTTGTTTCGTCCACGATTTCACCTGTGACAAAATTAACACTGACGGTATCACCGTTTTTAATTTTCTTTGCGGCTTCGGGACACTCTAAAATCGGGAAGCCTATGTTTATTGCGTTGCGATAGAAAATTCGCGCAAAGCTTTCGGCAATTACGCAGGAAATTCCGCTTGCACGGATGGAAATCGGTGCGTGCTCACGGCTTGAGCCACAGCCGAAGTTGGCTCCGCCAACCATTATATCCCCTGCTTTTACGTTGTTTACAAAATCCGCATCTATATCCTCCATGCAATGCTTTGCAAGCTCGGAGGGTGACGGAGCGTTAAGATAACGTGCAGGTATAATTACGTCGGTATCGACGTTGTCACCATATTTAAAAACTGTTCCCTTTGCCATAACTACACCTCCGCCAAATCATAGGGCGCCGCAACAGCGCCTGCCACTGCCGATGCGGCAGCGACCGCAGGGCTTGCGAGAATTACTTCACTCTTTGTGTGACCCATTCTGCCGACAAAGTTTCTGTTTGTGGTGGTAACGGCACGCTCACCCGCGCTCATTACGCCCATATGTCCGCCAAGGCAGGGGCCACAGGTCGGGGTTGACACCGCACAGCCTGCCTTTATGAAGATTTCGGCAAGGCCCTCTTTTATGCACTGCATATAAACCTCCTGTGTGGCGGGAATTACGATGCAGCGAACACCCTTTGCGACGTGGCGGCCTTTAAGAATTTCTGCCGCCTGACGCAAATCGCTTATTCTGCCGTTTGTGCAGGAGCCGATAACAACCTGGTCGATATGAAGTCCCTTAACCTCGTCCACGGTTTTGGTGTTGGACGGGAGATGCGGAAGAGATACCGTTGGTTTCAGAGCCGACAAATCAATCTCTACCGTGCTTTCATACTCTGCGTCGGCATCGGCCTCGTAAACCTTTATGGGACGCTTGAATCGGCCGTTTACGTATTCCATTGTTTTTTCGTCAACGGGGAAAATGCCGTTCTTGCCGCCTGCCTCGATTGCCATATTGGCAATGGTAAAGCGGTCGTCCATTGAAAGTGAGGAAACACCCTCACCTGTGAATTCGATTGATTTATAAAGTGCGCCGTCAACGCCAATCATTCCGATAAGGTGCAAAATTACGTCCTTACCGCTGACGTACTTTGGCAGCGCGCCCGTAAGCACAACCTTTATTGCAGAGGGCACCTTAAACCAGTTTTCGCCCACCGCCATACCTGCCGCCATATCGGTTGAACCGACACCCGTTGAAAATGCGCCGAGTGCGCCGTAGGTGCAGGTGTGCGAATCGGCACCTATTATGCAGTCGCCGGGGCCCACGATGCCCTGCTCGGGCAGGAGCGCATGCTCAATTCCGACGTTGCCAACGTCGTAAAAATGGGTGATGTCAAAGCGCTTTGCAAACTCACGCGCGGTGGCGCAAAGCTCTGCCGATTTTATATCCTTGCAGGGTGTGTAGTGGTCGAGAACGATTGCAATTTTATCCTTATCGAAAACCTTTGTGAAGCCTGCCTCATCGAAAACACCGACTGCTACAGGGGTGGTTACGTCGTTGCCGAGGACGATATCGAGCTTGGCTTCGATAAGGTCGCCTGCCTTAACCGACGCAAGACCTGCGTGGGCAGCAAGGATTTTCTGCGTCATTGTCATTCCCATTATTTTGCCTCCGATTCTTTTGCTGCGGTCGACTGTAATTTGTGCAGAGCCGCAAGATATGCTTTAATACTTGCTTCAATAATATCGGTTGAAAGTCCGCGGCCTGAATAGCTTTTGCCATTTGCTGAGAGCTTTACCGATACGTCACCGAGGGTATCCTTACCCTCTGAGGTTGAATGGATTGTATAGTTATCAAACGAATGCTCGACGGGGTTTATGATGGTATCAATCGCCTTGAAGGACGCATCAATAGGACCGTCACCGAGGCTGACACCCTCAAACTTTTCATCGCCTTTTTTAAGGCAAACCGTGCTTGTTGCGGTTGTGAAGTTGCTTGTGTGAACCGCAAACCAATCAAGCTTATAATCGCTTTCACTCGGGGTGGTATCTGCCGATGCCTTGTGAAGAACGATTGCCTCTATATCGGCATCGCTGACGGTTTTCTTCTTATCGCACAGCACCTTAAACTCCTCAAAGCAACGTACAAGCTCGTCTGCCTCCAGAGTGTAGCCCATTTCAGAAAGGCGTGTTTCAAAGGCGTGCTTGCCCGAATGCTTGCCGAGGACAATGTTGTTTGCGTGGATGCCAACCGCCTCGGGTGTTAAAATTTCATAGGTCAGCTTATTTGCAAGGACACCGTGCTGGTGAATGCCCGACTCGTGTGCGAAGGCATTCTTGCCCACGATGGGCTTATTAAGTGGTGCCTTCTGACCGATGATATTATAAACCGTTTTACTTGTGCGGTATATCTGTGTTGTATCAAGACGGGTATCGGCTGTGTAAACGTCGGGACGGGTGCGCATTGCCATTACAACCTCCTCAAGCGAGGTGTTACCTGCACGCTCACCCAGGCCGTTTACGGTACATTCAATCTGTGTGGCACCGCCCCTTACACCCGAAAGCGCGTTGGCAACCGCCATTCCCAAGTCGTTATGGCAATGAACGGAAAAATCAACCTTATCGGCATTTTCGGTTCTCTCGATTAAATACTCGATGAGTGCCTGCATCTCTGCCGGGGTGGTATAGCCGACCGTATCGGGAATGTTAACCGTTGTGGCACCGCATTTGACCGCGGTGTTTACAACCTGCACTAAAAAGTCCCAATCGCTTCGTGTGGCATCCTCGGCTGAAAACTCGATATTGCTGCAATACTTTGCCGCGTATTTGACCATTTCCTCGGTCTTTTTAAGCACCTGCTCGGGAGTCATTTTAAGCTTGTACTCCATATGGAGAGGGCTTGTTGCAATAAAGAGGTGGATGCGCGGGTCGGCGGCAACCTTTACTGCCTCCCACGCGGCGTCGATATCCTTTACTGTTGAACGTGCAAGGGATGCGACGGTGCAATCCTTGACTGTCTTCCCCATGGTGTTAACCGATTCAAAGTCGCCGGGGGACGAAATTGCAAAGCCTGCCTCTATTATATCAACCTTCATTTTTTCAAGGCATTTTGCGACCTCGATTTTTTCGCGAAGGTTCATACTGCAACCCGGAGACTGTTCACCGTCACGCAGGGTTGTATCAAAAATTTTAATCTGTTTCATAAACACAGCTCCAATTATGAAAGTATAGCGCCCTTATCAGCAGAGGATACCAGCTTTGCATAGCGTGCAATATAGCCGCTGTTTATGCGCGGTGCAGGACAAACCCATTTTTCGCGGCGCTTTGCGAGCTCCTCATCCGACACTTCGACGTTGATTTTAAAGTTTCTAATATCAATAGAAATCATATCGCCGTTTTGGATAAGAGCAATGTTTCCGCCTGCGGCAGCTTCAGGGCTAACATGGCCGATTGCGGCACCGCGTGTCGCGCCTGAAAAGCGTCCGTCTGTTATTAGCGCAACGCTCTCGCCGAGGCCCATTCCGCAAATTGCAGAGGTGGGATTAAGCATTTCGCGCATACCCGGGCCGCCCTTTGGACCCTCGTAACGAATGACGACAACGTCGCCTGCTTTAATCTCTTTTCCATAAATGGCGGTGATTGCCTCCTCTTCGGAGTCAAACACCCTTGCAGGACCGCGGTGCTGCATCATTTCGTCTGCTACGGCAGACTGCTTTACAACACAGCCGTCGGGTGCTACGTTACCCTTCAGCACCGCAATACCGCCGCTTTGTGAATATGGATTATCAATAGGTCTGATAATTTCTTCGTTGCGGTTGTAAGCATCCTTTATATTTTCGCCTACCGTTTTACCCGTTACCGTCATACAGTCGAGCTTTAGCAGATTTTTCTTTGAAAGCTCGTTCATCACGGCATAGACGCCGCCTGCGCGGTCAAGGTCTTCCATATACGTATTGCCTGCAGGCGCGAGATGACAAAGATTGGGCGTGTTTTTGCTGATTTCGTTAGACATATCAAGGCTGATTTCCACCCCTGCCTCATGTGCGATGGCAGGAAGATGGAGCATCGTATTGGTGGAGCAGCCAAGAGCCATATCAACCGTTTCAGCATTGTGGAGGGCATCTGCCGTCATAATATCGCGCGGACGGATATCCCTTTTTATCAGTTCCATAATCTGCATGCCCGTCTTTTTAGCGAGGCGGATTCTGGCAGAGAGGGGCGCCGGCACGGTGCCGTTGCCCGAGAGTGCCATACCTATCGCTTCAGAGAGGCAGTTCATTGAGTTTGCTGTATACATTCCGGAGCACGAACCGCAAGAGGGACAGGCATTTTCAACGTAATCGTTAACCTCGGTCATTTTGCCTGCGTGGTAGGCGCCGACCGCCTCGAACATATGGCTGAGACAGGTGCGCTTGCCGTCACCGAGGTGACCTGCGAGCATCGGTCCGCCCGAGCAGAAGATAGTGGGGATATTAAGTCTTGCCGCCGCCATTAAAAGACCGGGCACGTTTTTATCGCAGTTTGGAATCATTACAAGACCGTCGAACTGGTGCGCCATTACCATTGCCTCTGTCGAGTCGGCAATGAGGTCACGCGTTACGAGTGAATACTTCATTCCAACGTGTCCCATTGCGATACCGTCACAAACGGCAATCGCAGGGAACATTATGGGTGTGCCGCCTGCAAGCCTTACGCCTGCTTTTACGGCCTCTGCGATTTTATCGATATTCATATGTCCCGGTACGATTTCATTGTGCGAGCTTACGATGCCGACTATTGGACGTGAAAGCTCCTCCTCTGTCAGACCGAGAGCATACAAAAGGCTCCTGTTGGGTGCTCTTTCAATACCACTTTTAATACTATCGGAATTCATAATAACCTCCGGAATGTTTTTTATTTAGTTAGATGCTGTGTCAAGGTCGGAATCGTTCTTCCAAAGCATCTGCTCACGAAGCTGCTGTCCAACAATCTCCATCTGGTGCTTTGCGAGTGCCTCACGCTTGGAGTTGAAGAAGCAACGTCCGTTCTTGTTTTCGGCAATCCACTTGCCTGCGAAGGTACCGTCCTGAATGTCGGACAGAACCGCCTTCATATTTGCCTTGGTCTGCTCATAGGGAAGAACACGGGGACCCGATACATACTCGCCGTATTCAGCGGTATCAGAGATGGAATAGTTCATTGCTGCAACGCCGCCCTTATTGATAAGGTCAACAATCAGCTTCATTTCGTGAATGCACTCGAAATAGGCATTCTCGGGCTCGTAGCCGGCCTCGACAAGTGTTTCAAATCCGCAACGCATAAGGTCAACAACGCCGCCGCAGAGAACTGCCTGCTCACCAAAGAGGTCTGTTTCGGTTTCGTCGTGCATTGTGGTCTCCATAATGCCTGCTCTGGCGCCGCCGATACCTGCGATGTATGCGAGGGCAATGTCATATGCTTTGCCTGTTGCGTTCTGTTCAACGGCAACCAGACATGGAACACCCTTGCCGGCAACGTATGTACTTCTTACGGTGTGACCGGGACCCTTGGGCGCTGCCATAAATACGTCAACGTCTGCAGGCGGAACAATCTGCTTATAGCGGATGTTGAAGCCGTGTGCAAATGCGATTGCCTTGCCGGCGGTGAGGTTGGGTGCGATATCCTTTTTATACATATCTGCCTGTGCCTCATCGTTGATGAGAATCATAATAATGTCGGCCTCTTTTGTTGCCTCCGGAACGGTCATTACCGTGAAGCCGTCACGCTCTGCAACGGGCCAGGATTTTCCGCCCTTGCGAAGACCGATGATAACGTCACAGCCCGAATCACGAAGATTCAGAGCGTGTGCGTGTCCCTGCGAGCCGTAGCCCACAACCGCTATTTTCTTACCTGCTAACTTATTTAAGTCACAATCCTTTTCATAATACATTTTTGCCATAATTGAACTCTCCTTTTTCTTTTGTTTCATCATATATTGTTTCCTGTCCTCGCTCAAGGGCGATGATGCCTGTTCTTACAAGCTCACAAACCTCGAACTCCTCCAGAATTTTTTCTATTGCCGTTGTTTTTTCCTCGTCACCAATCATTGCGAGTGTTAACGAGCCTATGCTGACGTCTAAAATGTTTGCTCTGAATATGTTTGCAATCTGAATTACCTCGTTGCGAACCTGACTGTTTGGTGCGCGCACCTTGAAAAGCACGAGTTGTCTTCTAATCGAGCGCTCGGGTGTGAGCACCTTTACAGAATGCACAGGGAACAGCTTACGAAGCTGGTTTGCAAGTAGCTTTATGTGGTCGTCGTCGGCCATAACCTCTATTGTTATGCGCGAGGTTTCAGGCTTGTTGGTGGTGCCCACCGCAAGTGATTCGATATTATAGCCCTTTCGGGAGAAAAGGCGTGACACCTGTGAGAGAACACCCGCCTCATTATCGACGATTGCCGCGAGGGTATGTCTTCTGATTTCGTTCATTTTTCCACCCCTAACTTACGATAAACTGTGTTATGTGAGCGCCGCCGCTTACCATCGGACGTACCATCTCGTCTGTGTCGATTGCACAGTCGATTACGTATCCGTGGCCACTCTTTAGCGCATCGCTTATTGCCGCCTCAAGCTCTTCTATATTGCGAACGCGTCTTCCCTTAAGACCATATGCCTCTGCAAGCTTTACAAAGTCGGGTCCGTGGGTGAGGGTTGTTTGTGAGAAGTGCTTGTCATAAATAAGGTTCTGCCACTGACGCACCATTCCGAGCGTCTTATTATTGAAAACAAAGGTTATAACGGGAATGCCGTAATGCTCTTCAACTGCAAGCTCGTTACAGTTCATTCGAAAACTGCCGTCACCTGTGATATGTATTACGGTTTTTTCGGGGTTGCCGACCTTTGCACCGATTGCGGCGCCAAGGCCG
>CALDPI010000134.1 GCA_937912045.1 uncultured Clostridia bacterium | reverse complement strand
GTGCTCACGTTACAGGGCAGAGAGGGAGTATAAAATTACTCCGAATTGAAGTGGAACCGTGGTAAAAGTATTGTTGCCGCCTTCATGGGAATAATCCTGTGAGGGCGGTTTTTGTTTGGCGAAAAATGTTGAATGAAGGGAGAATTGTCATGTTTGAAAAGCTTATCGAAAGCGTAAAATAGGAGAAAAGTTATGGATTGCTTCATAGGTTTGGATATAGGCACCTCGGCTGTCAAAGGTGCGGCAATGACCGCAGACGGCAAGGTGCTTGGTACCGTCACAGGAAAATATAACTACTATGGCGAGAACGGGCAGAGGCTTTTAAACCCCAAAGAGTTTACGGACGCCTGCCTTTCGGTTATAAAGGAGCTTGCCGCCACATACTGCTCAGGTATGCACGTGGCCGCCATATGTGAATGCTGCGCAAGCGGAAATCTTCTGCTTCTCGGCGAGGATGACGAGCCTATAACCCCCATAATCGGTTGGCAAACCCAGATAAAAAAGGAAGACCGCGAAGCCCTCTTCACAGAGGAAGAGGTGGCTGCATTTTATAAAAAAGTCGGCTGGCGCCTCGGCCTCGGCTTCCCAGTGGCATACCTTACTGCCATAAAACTTAACCGCCCCGATTTGTTGGAAAAGACAAAAACGGTCACAATGAGTGCCGAATATCTTAATTTCATACTCACAGGCAGGTGGGGAATAGCGCACTCAATGGGCACACCCTTTTTCCTTATGGACCAGGAAAAAGGTGTGTATAACCAGCCCCTTTTGGAAAAACTGGGCATTGAAAACAAAAATCTTCCCCCAATTTATGACAAGGGAACGGTGCTCTCAGAAGTTTTGCCGGAAATGGCCGCATCACTCGGACTTTCGGGTGATACAAAGGTTGTGCTCGGCAGCTTTGACCATCCGTCAGGTGCCACAGGCTCGGGCGTTTTCGAAGAGGGAGATATGCTGCTTTCCTGCGGCACCTCGTGGGTGGAATTTTTTCCCGTTCCGTCGCGTGAGTTTGCAATATCCACAAACGGTCTTGTTGATAGATTTATGCTTTCGGGCTCGCCTTATTGCGTAATGAAATCGGTTGCATCCATCAGCGCGAAGATTGACGCACTCAGACAGCACTACCTCGGAGACATCTCCCACAAGGAGTTTGACGTTCTTTGCGAGGGCTCTTCTCTCGGTGCAGGCGGACTTGTGTTCAACTTCACAGATGAGGATTTCGCCCTTGATAAGCAGTATGACAAGTGCGATATCGCAAGGGCAATTATCGAGAGTGCCGCACTTAAACTTAAAGCCAACCTCGCCGAAGCGAGAAATAGTGGTCTGCGTGCCGATAAGATTACGATGATTGGCGGCATAACTAATTCTGCAACCTGTGTTAAGATTGTTGCAGAGGTGCTCGGACAGGATATAACCGTTGTGAACGGACAGGCGGCAGGCGCCGTTGGCGCTTGTCTTCTGGCGGGCATTGGTGCAGGCTTCTATAAGGATGAAAAGGACGCCTTCCAAAAGACCGATTTCCCCAAAGCTACGTATAGCTGTAAATAATATGCTTGGTGCGGCAACACTGTTGCCGCACTTTTTTATTCAAAAGCTCTTGACAAATGGGAATATGTTAGTTAAAATACCAATATACTTTATAAAGCGTTTGAGCAGAAACCAGTACCCGCTTTTCGCGCTTAAGAGAGCTGTTGGTCGGTGTGAAACAGTAGCGCGCATTTCGGCGAATTCATTCTGTTAGCTGTGGGCTGAAGACGTAAGTTGCGTAGGCTTTACCGGTTGCAACCGTTACATTGCACGGGTGTTTTTGCACCTAATGAGGTCCTTTTTGCGAAAAAAGGGCGAAGCAGAGTGGTATCACGGTCATTGACTGTCCCTGTTCTTTCCTTGTTGGAAAGGGCAGGTTTTTTATTTTTATAAATTCTCGCGGATTACCGCGTGAAATATATCCAAAGGAGAAATTATTATGAAAAAACTACTTACACTCGTTTTAGCACTTGCGCTTTGCGTGACCGCCTGTGTTTCTCTTTCCGCCTGTGGCGAAAAGGCAGACTACACAGTCGGAATCTGTCAGCTTATGGAGCACGAATCGCTTGATAAAGCAACAAACGGCTTTGTTGACGCATTGACCGAGGCACTCGAAAAAGAGGGCAAAACCGTCAAATTCGACACACAGGTAGCAGGTGACCCAAACCTTTGCTCCACCGTTGTTAATACCCTCACTTCGAAGAATGTTGATTTGATAATGGCAAACGCCACACCTGCACTTCTTGCAGCGGCAAACGCCACCACAAAGGATGAAACCCCCGTTCTCGGCACGTCAGTAACCGATTATAACGATACCTTTAAAAATAACATTCCCAAGAACGTAAGCGGCACGTCCGACGCCGTTCCCTTTGACGAGCAGGCCAAGATGATGGTTACCTCCCTTGGTCTTGTCGCAGGCGACCAGGTTGGCGTAATCTACTGCACAAACGAGTCAAACTCGGTTATCCAGTACGAAGCCGTAAAGGCAGAGTTTGAAAAGAGCGGAATTGTCGTAAAGGCATACACCTTCTCCGACACCACAGAGCTTCAGACTGTCACCACAAATGCCGCAGCAGAGAGC
>CALDPI010000133.1 GCA_937912045.1 uncultured Clostridia bacterium | reverse complement strand
AGGGAATATACAGGGAAAGCAACTGACTCTGACAGCTTGTTCACCGTATTTGCATATTTTTCTGCAATAGGTAAGTCTAAATTATTGTATTCCTGATATGCCTTCTGCTTATCTGCTTCTGTTCGGGTAAAACTTCCATCTACAACATCATCAATTCCGTAATTTTCCTCAATATAAGCAATGGCGTTGTTAAAGGGGGAGAGCTTGTGCTGGGAAAATTGTGATTTGGTATTCTTTATGCACCCCGTTTCAATGAGCGCGTGAAAGAGCGCAAACAGCGCAGACGTAACCTGTAATTCATACCCCTCGTCGCGCTTTCGTACAATCTCAATTATTTTGCGCATCTCGCGCTCTGGAAGACCGTCGGGAAATTTGAAAATCTCTTCTGCACACAGCTTGTGTGTGTTAAGTCCGTTCAGATATTTGTCGCTCAGCTTCCAGCCGCCCGCAAGTGCATCAAGGTCGAAAACCACGCATTCGAACAGACAGTCGGTTGGCACGGCGCTGTGCATCGTTCCGGGGGATATGAGCGCAAAATCACCGCTTTTCAGCACATATTCCCGTCGGTCGAGCGTTAACTGCAGCCTGCCGCTGCTAACGTACACAATCTCAAACTCTCGGTGCCAGTGGTGCAGCATAACGTAACGCGGATGCATGCTGTCAACGCGGTAGTAAGCAAGCGGAAATTCATTTGTTTTGTGTGTTATTTTTTCTTTTTGGTTGTAGTAGTTCAAAAAAACACCTCGTTTTTGTATAAAAAACCATTTATAATTCTATTTTACTGTGAAAAACACGAAAAAGCAGACCTAAAATACCGAAAATAATTATAATTTTTCTAATTATAACACAAGAAAAATTATTATTCAAGATATATAATAAAAGCACAAACATTAAAGGAGGATTCCGTAATGGCAGAAAACAGATACATTGGCGATTATCCCGCAATAGGCATTCGTCCCTGTGTTGACGGACGCAGAGGACCCCTTAAGCTGCGTGAAAGTCTTGAGCCGCAGGTTATGGCTCTGGCAAACGCTGTAAAGAAATTATTTGAAGAAAACCTGTGCTACTCCAACGGCGAGCCCGTAAAAGTAGTAATGGCAGATTCCTCAATCGGTCGCGTGCCCGAGGCTGCTGCTTGTGCAGATAAGTTCAAGAAAGAAAACGTTGCAGTAACCCTGTCGGTAACTCCCTGCTGGTGCTACGGCTCTGAGACCATGGATATGGACCCCCACACCATCAAGGGCGTTTGGGGCTTTAACGGAACAGAGCGTCCCGGCGCAGTTTACCTTGCAGCCGTTCTCGCAGGCCACGCACAAAAGGGTCTGCCGGCTTTCGGCATTTACGGCCATGAGGTTCAGGATACCGATATGGTTAACACCATTCCCGAGGACGTAAAGGAAAAGCTTCTTCGCTTTGGTCGTGCCGCTGTTGCCGTTGCCACAATGCGCGGTAAGTCATACCTTCAGATTGGCTCACAGTGCATGGGCATTGCAGGCTCAATAATCGACCAGGAAATGATAGAATCATACTTCGGTATGCGCGTTGAATCGGTTGACGAGGTTGAGATTCTTCGTCGAATGGAAGAGGGCATCTATAACGAAGAGGAATATAAAAAGGCTCTCGCCTGGACAAAAGAGCATTGCAAAATGGGCAGAGATGACAACCCCGAATCCGTTAAGTTCACCGATGAGGAAAAAGAAAAGCAGTGGGAATTCACCGTTAAGATGTACTGCATAATCAAGGATTTGATGGCAGGCAACAAGACCCTTCCCGATGAGTTTGAAGAAGAAAAGGTTGGTCACAACGCACTTCTCGGCGGTTTCCAGGGTCAGCGTCAGTGGACAGACCATTGGCCCAACTGCGACTATCCTGAGGCACTTCTCAGCTCCACCTTTGACTATCAGGGCGCGCGTGAGCCGTATACACTCGCAACCGAGAATGATGTGCTTAACGGCTACGGAATGCTCTTTATGCGTCTGCTCACACACAGAGCACAGATTTTTGCCGACGTTCGTACATACTGGTCCCCCGAGGCCACAAAGCGCGTAACAGGCTATGATTTTGAGGGCAAGGCAAAGGAAAATGGCGGTATCATACACCTGCTCAATTCTGGTGCTGCCTGTCTTGATGCCTGTGGCGAGTGCACAGATGAAAACGGCAATGCCACAAAACCATTCCGTATGCCTCGCCTCAACCCACGTCATGACGCCGACTTGCTGAAGAGCTACAACAAGAACGCAGGTCGCGACGATAATCCTATCAGGTTCAGCATCGACGAGTGGAACAATCGCCACAGCGTATATAACGGCTCTGGCTACACCTTCTCGCGTAAGGATGACCGTCGCATATACGACGTTGCCAGTACGGCCTCCATGCTCAACGTATTTCTGCGCAACAGCCCTTATGTTGCTATGGCAAACTACATTTTCCCCGTCAACGGCCATGGATTGCTGAAGACTGTTGGTGAGGACGATGCCTACAAGTCGTGCAGTTACTATGTTTTCGACCTCTATCGTCGTTTCATGAAAGGTAATACCATAAGCCTGAAGGTTGAAGGCCCGGGTCTGGAGAGTGTGAGACTGGGTGATATGAGGGTTGAGGGCGACAA
>CALDPI010000132.1 GCA_937912045.1 uncultured Clostridia bacterium | reverse complement strand
TGCACAGCAAATACGATGATGGGCTGATTGGATGGCGTAAGTTGCCTATCCGTTCACAGGATACACTGTTTGAATGGCGATACGATGAAGATAACGAAGCCCACCGTGGTAATGAGCCGGAGGGGCTTTACCGAGAAGCTGGTAATGCCATCGATGGCAAAGGCCAGCATCTTTTTGAGGGGGTATTTGCTCTCACCTGCGACGCGCTCATCACGCGCGTAATACACCTTGGCGGTTTTATAGCCAATCATTGGCACAATGCCGCGCAAAAACAGATTAACCTCGCGGTATTGCGAAAGGTCGTAAAGGGCGCGCTTGGACATAAGGCGGTAATCGGCGTGGTTGAAGACCGTTTCGGCACCCATAAAGCGCATAAATTTATAGAAAAGCTCTGCGGTAAAGCGCTTAAAAAACGTATCCTTTTTTCTGGCTGAACGAACACCGTAAACAATGTCGCAGCCGTCATAATATTTATCGAGCATTTCGTCAACCGCGTTGATATCGTCCTGCAGGTCTGCGTCCATAGAAATGGTAACGTCGGCCTTTTCCTTTGCGGTCATAAGGCCTGCCAAAAGCGCATTCTGATGGCCGCGATTTCGTGAAAGCTTGACACCTGAAAAAATCGCGTCCTCCTTGTGAAGCTTGCAGATTATATCCCAGGTATTATCGCGTGAGCCGTCGTTTACAAAGAGAATTCGACTCTTGTCCGAAACCCTGCCGTCAGCAATCAGCCCTTTCAATTTCTGTGAAAGGCGGTCGGCCGTTATGGGCAAAACCTCCTCCTCATTATAGCAAGGAACCACGATATAAAGAACGTCACTCATACTTTTCTCCTTATCCCTTTTTAATCCTTCGGGTTTATATTTTTTCCAATTTATAGAAAATTAATCGTTTATTTCCTCTTTCATAAACTGCAAAACGCCTGCCGACCAGCCGTGACACAGACTATGGCGGAAGCCCTCATAACAAAATGCGCCAAAATCGCCGTGAAGGTCACGCTCGTTTGCCCTTGGCAGTGCGTCAATAGCACAGGAATTTTCTGCCCACTCGAGAGAGAAATCCTCAAAAAAGGTTGTGGCGCCTTTTTTTAACATTGCGCCGTAATATTCCTTCATCATATCTATCGCCGTCTGTCTGTCAAACGAGGCAACAGCCTTTAAAATATAATAACTCATAAAGGTGGACATACCGCGCGCTCCGCCCGCTACAAGACGGGCTTTGTCCTCTGCGCTGAGACCCGTGGCAAAGAACTTAAGCGCCGTTACCTGCTTGCTTGTCTTGGGGGCAATTTCAATTTTCAGAAGCTTGTGATGCAGCGCTTCTGCACAAGACGTGTCCCTTTTAAAGCAAGAGAGCAGCGCGATTGCCTTCTTAACAGCAATAATATTAATTGCGCGGACACCGTGCAGCTCATCCGGCTGTCCGTGCGTCGGCCAATCGACAAAATATGACGGATAATTGAGTGTGCCGTCCTCCCTCACGCAGCCATTCATCTGTTCAACAAGTGACGAAAGATATGAAAGCTGCCTTTCTATAAACGCCCTTGCCCCTGTTTTTTCATAATAATCGGCAAGGATGATTATCCACCACATTGAATACATAGGATAGCCGTTCATCCAGCAAGGCAGAGGGGTTTGCTCCTTTATAAAATCAAGTGAGCGCTCGAGCGACCTTACGTTACCGTAAAGGGTGGTCAGCGCAAGCATTTCGGGGTGCATATCCCCAATCCAGACGAGCCTGTCACGCTTGACGCCGTCCCATATATAATCGCCCGCGGCACACAAATCTATCGTTCGCTTTGCGGCGGTATAAATTTCTTTAATGCATTTATCCTCACCGTTATAACAGTAAAGTGCTTTCTTCCTTAGAATATGGTTGACCGCCACCACGCTTTTTAGCGTCGCCCGTCCATCAAAATCAAAACGGACAAACCGAAAGCCCGTGTTACCCACCGTCATATCGGAATAGCTTGGCAGCACACAGGTGAAGTCGCGCACAGCGTGGTCATTGGTGGCATTTTTTTGGCCGATTTCGGCAAAGCATTCCGAAAGGCTTTCTCCAAAGCGGACACGCACACCTGCGTTTTCCGATTGGTATGTCAGTATCCGCACGCCGCCGCACATTTCTTGTCCGAAATCGAAAACGACGTATTCCCCCGCCCGAAACTCTGTCGTGCAGGTCTCTGCCAGGCCAATTTGCAGTGGCTGTTTTTTAAGCATATTGTCAAAACGCCGATTCTCGCGCCCAAAAACACGCTTGGGGAAAACGCTTTCCGTCATATGCTGTCACCCATTTCTCATCACATACTATAACCATTATAATGTGTTTACCGCATAATAGCAAGAAATAAAAACTTCTGCAACCCCTTGACAAAATGTCCTTGTTGTGTTATCATAATCGCACAAATTTTCAGCTTATTTTGCGAATGGATTACAGTTACCCTTGGGGTAATTGTGCCATTTCGCAGGGTAGGCTTTTTTTGTTGCCTTCCTGTAATCAATTTAATATAGGAGGTAAGACTATGGGTTATTATCAAGACCCCACCGCTTCGAAGGCGTTGGGCGAAATCAACCGCGAATTTTCAAGACTCGAAAAAAAGGCCAAAAGGCTTCGCGCCCTTATGGGTGAAAACAAGCTCTCGCCCGAGGAGCTTAAAAAAGCCGAGTCGCAGTTCAAGGGCATTTATCGACACGTGCTCCAAAACGTGTTGGCAGAGGAAAAGTAAAACCACCGAGCCTTCGGGCTCGGTGGTTTGCTGTTATTTAAAGTATTCGTCAAGCGTGCGGAAACTGTATCCGTCGCTTATCGCCTTGTCGATAATTCTGCCGAGCGCGCGGGTGTTATCGTCCGACACCGCGTGCAGAAGTATGACCGCACCGGGATGAAAGCGCGAGGTTACGGTATCATATGCATAGTCCGCGCCCTTTTGCTCGGAGGTGCTCCAATCGGCATATGCCACCGACCAGAAGACCGAACGGAAGCCAATGGAGGACACAAGCTCGAGCGAACACTCAGAATGCTCTCCCGACGGGAAGCGGAAATACGGGCTTGTATAGCCGAAATTATCCCTGAGATATTTGTCCAGCATTGCAATTTCCTCTGCCATTTGCGTGCGCGTCAGGCTTGGGAAAGAGGGATGTGTGGCGCTGTGGTTGCCAACAATGTGACCCTCGTCAATCATTCTTTTAACAAGTGCCTTGTTCTGCTTAACATAGCTGAGCGTTACAAAAAATGCCGCTTTGACGTCCTTTGCCAAGAGCGTATCCAGAATGCTCGCGGTCAGGTTTTTATATTCATAACCATTATCAAAGGTCAAATACATAACCTTTTCCTCTGCCTTAGTGTCGAGAGCCAGCGCCTTTACGTTTTGCAGCGCATCAAAGCCCTGCTGATTCAAAAACGACTGGTTATGCGCCACCCCGTTTGCCGCAACGCCGAAGGAAAAGCCCTTTTTCTCGGTGGCGAGTCCGCGCGTATTGTCAGGGTCGGTCACGGTGATTCCAAGCGCCGCTATTGCGCTTTGCGGCGCGCTGCTCACTACCTCGGGCTTTGCCGCCACGCTTAATGCAGGCAGTGACGACGGCTCAGAGCTGCTCTCTGGCGGCTGTGACGACACAGGCTGTGACGATGACGACGGCAACGGCTCGGAAGAGCTCTCGGCAGTCTCGCTTGACATCGTAGGTACCGAGCTGTCTGACATAAAAACCTTGTCCTCCACCGATTTGCAGGAGCAAAGCGGCACGGCCAAAAGCACCGCGCACAATATGCAGATAAGTTTTTTCATTTTATATCTCTAACTCTCCAACAGCTCTATCGCTTTCAGATATTTCTCGCGTCTGTTTAGCGCCTTCTCGGTCACCTCGTCCAGTCTTGACAGGTCGGAATTGTGCCTTAGATCTGCAAGCTTTACCGCCTTTGCTATGGGGTTATCCTTAATTTTGCGGACGTAATCCATATATTCCACGTCGTCGGCGTGGGTCATAAGGGCAACAGCATCGGTCACCGCCCCACTAAAGCCAAACTCCTTTAAATCCTCGAGGGTATAGTCGCTGTCCTCAACCACATCGTGCAGAAGTGCGACAATCGTGGTTTCCTCGGTTTTCATCTGCTCTGCCAGGTGAAACGGATGAAAAACGTATGGCATTCCGCTCTTGTCCTCCTGGTCCTTATGCGCGTCAAAGCAGATTCTTAACGCCTTTTTTGTGTTTTCTGTATATATCATATTCTGCACCTCATTTTTCCTGTTGTGACCTATATATTGATTCGATAATTTCCAAATCGCCGGGGTAGGTAATTTTGAACAGGTTGGAGCCTGTTTCTATAAAATGCGGTTTTATGCCGTGATACTCGAACATAATTCTCGTCTCGTCGGTCATATCGGTGAAATCACCGTTTTTTAGCGCCTCTGCCAACAGCTTATAATCAAATGCCTGCGGTGTCAACAAATCATACAGCTCTTCGCGATTTATGTATCTGCCGTCGCGGTAGATTACGGTGTTAACCAAGGGCCTCACAAACGAAACCGACGGATGCTCGTCCTCCAGCAGCTGCAAAACCTGCGTTTTCGTCAGCATGGGTCTTGCGGCTTCAACAATAATTACGCGCTCCGCGTTCTCGGGCAGCGCCGCCATTCCGTTGCGCACAGAGCCCGTCCGCGTTATTCCGCCCTCTATATCCTTTCCAACCGCTATGACGTTGTCCTCGCCCAGAATAGACACCAAAAGCTCATACGGATATCTCCACACGGGTTTTCCGCGGAAAAGAATGTCCTGCTTTGTTTCTTTATAGCGCGTTCCCTTGCCGGCCGCAAGCAAAACGGCATACATATTTTCAAAGCGGCCGTCACATTCTTTTGACACCTTTTATCATCCCTTGCCCAATGCGTTCTTTTCTATAATTTTAATACATAACTCGTCCAATTGCAACAAAAATCCCCACCAAAATCGGTGGAGATAGGTTATTTCTTAAAATCTTTCATATACGCCGAAACCGAGCGGGTCATTTCCCGGGAAAAGTCTGAGTTATACTTTCGGTCACAGAACGCTTGTATCCATTCTTCAAAATTCCTCTCGCCTGCGTTTGACGAGAGCATCTGCTTCAGCTCCTTTGCGTCCATATCACGATAAGCATTCTCGTGTACAATATGATGCATATCTGCGCGGCGCGGCTTTGGACGCTTCTTCTGCTGCTCTGTCGGGTAACCAAACACAAGCATCGCCGCAGGAAAAACGTAAGGCGGCAAGGAAAGCAATTCCCTCTGCTGTTCCGCGTTTTCCATAATATCACCAATATAGCAAGAGCCGATTCCAAGGCTTTGTGCCGCCACAACCGCGTTTTGTGCGGCTATGTTCGCATCGCTTACAGCAAGCATTAAATCTCCAACGCCGAGCTCTCTCGGGTTGCAGCCAAAGTGCAAAAACGCGTTATACCACTTGCGGCAATCGGCGCAAAAAACAAGAACGAGCGGCGCCTTTGCAATAAACGGCTGATGGTCACAGCTTTCCACGAGTTTTTCCTTAAGCTCGGTATCTGTTACTTTAATGATGGTATAAAGCTGCTGATTTCCGGCCGTCGGAGCGTTTACCGCAGCCTCAAGAATAGCCGACGTTTCCTCCGCTGTGATAGGTCTGTCCGTAAAGACACGCACAGATTTTCTTTCCTTTAATTGCTCTATTACGCTGTTCATGGTTTTACCTCGCTGATAATATGATATTTCATTATACTCTTTTTTCACTCTTTTACAAGAGCTATGTCTAAAACCTTTATTTTAATTGCAATGCGCCAAAAAATCCCCACCGATTGCTCGGTGGGGATAAATTGTTTATTCGGATAGATTATTTCATATCCTTGATTGCAGCCTGGGCAGCAGCGAGGCGTGCAATCGGAACACGGAAGGGTGAGCAAGATACATAGTCGAGGCCAATCTTGTGGCAGAACTCAACAGATACGGGGTCGCCGCCGTGCTCACCGCAGATGCCGCAGTGAATGGACGGACGTGTCTTCTTGCCGAGTGTTACAGCCATATCCATAAGCTTGCCTACGCCGTTCTGGTCGAGCTTTGCAAACGGGTCGTTCTCGTAAATCTTTGCATCATAGTATGCCGAGAGGAACTTGCCGGCGTCGTCACGGCTGAAGCCGAATGTCATCTGTGTGAGGTCGTTTGTACCGAAGCAGAAGAATTCAGCCTCTTTTGCTACCTCGTCAGCGGTCAAACATGCTCTCGGGATTTCCATCATGGTACCAACTTCGTACTTGAGCTCTACTCCTGCTGCTGCAATTTCAGCGTCAGCTGTTGCTACAACAACATCCTTAACGAACTTCATTTCCTTAACCTCACCGGTAAGAGGAATCATGATTTCGGGAACGATGTTCCAGTCAGCGTGTGCCTTCTGTACATTAATTGCTGCGCGGATAACAGCTGATGTCTGCATCTTTGCAATTTCCGGATAGGTTACTGCAAGACGGCAGCCACGGTGACCCATCATCGGGTTGAACTCGTGGAGAGATGTGATGATATTCTTGATAT
>CALDPI010000131.1 GCA_937912045.1 uncultured Clostridia bacterium | reverse complement strand
GTCGTGATTGGACTCAAGCAGAATAAGGTCAGAGCCGCTGACCGCCCGGAGCACCTCGTCCGTGACAACTCCGAGGTCTGTGCACACGCTTATGCGCTTTGAATCGGGAGTTATAACCGTGTAGCCGCAGCTTTCCCTTGCATCGTGCGAGGTTCTGAAGGGACGTACAAGCATCGACGCCGCTTCAATTCCGCTGTAAGGAATAACCGCGGTTTCGTTTTTCGCATTTACGGCACCCAATTTTTCCATAGCATCAAGAGTGCCTGCCGTGGCATACACCTTTATGCCGTATCTTGATGCAAAAACTCTTACTCCGCTCACGTGGTCACTGTGCTCGTGAGTAATGAAAATCGCACCGATTGATTTCGGGTCAACACCTATTTCGGCAAGCGCCGCCTCGGTTCTTTTGGCGCTCTCGCCTGCATCAATCAGAATTCCGCCCTGCGAAGAGCCGATATAAGTGCAGTTGCCGCTGCTGGATGAATAAAGAGGACAAAAGCGAGCCATAATTTTTCCTTTCAAAAACGGGCTGCTTCTTTCGAAACGGCCCGTTAAGGTGAATGTATTAATTGCGATTTTATTTTCAGATTGCGGCGGAAATGCCCGAAGCGTCGGGATACTCAACACGCTTGATATCTGCGCCCAGAGCACTGAGCTTTTCAACTACGTCTTCGTAGCCTCTGTCGATGTGAAGAATATCTTCGATTTCGGTAGTGCCGGTTGCAACAAGGCCTGCAATAAGCATTGCCGCACCTGCCCTGAGGTCATCAGCCTTAACGGGAGCGCCCTTAAGACGCTCAACACCTTCGATATAAGCGCGCTTGCCCTCAACCGTGATATTGGCACCCATACGGATTAACTGCTCAACGTAGCGGAAGCGGTTATCCCATATTCCTTCGGAAATGGTGCTTGTACCGTCCGCAATGCTCAGAAGCACTGCCATCTGGGGCTGCATATCGGTGGGGAAGCCGGGATGAGGCATAGTTTTGATGTTGCATCTTTCGGGTCTGCCGTTGCCGCAGACGCGTACGCACTCGTCAAATTCTTCAACGGTAACACCGCATTCAACAAGCTTCTTTGAAATAGATTCAAGGTGCTTGGGGATAACGTTTTTCACCAGCACATCGCCACCGACCGCAGCCACGGCAGCCATGTAGGTGCCTGCCTCAATCTGGTCGGGGATAACGGCATAGTTTGTGCCGTGGAGACGCTCTACGCCACGGATTTTGATAACATATTGGTTCGGGCTCAGTGCACCGTCGTCGCGGAGTCGCACCGCCGGTATAACCATACCCATTTCCTGAGCAAACTGCTTTCTAAACATTACGAGACGATCCACAAAGTTACTGCCGCTCGCCTGATCAACAAGCGGGATAATACTGTAGCCAAAGTTCATCTCGATAGCGTCAACTGTCAAGAGCTCATAAACATTGTCAATGTTTCTAAAGTACTCTGTTTCAGACTGTGCTTCCATTCCGATTTCAGTAGCAATCAGTTTGCTCTTATCCTCTTCTGACATCTCTGCAACTTGACGAGTTGTATTTGTAAGCATCCAGCCGAGAGCAATGAGACCCGCACCAAGTGCAAAGGTTTGAAGCTTCGGCATTCCAGGAATAAGTGCAAATACGAACATCGTTCCACCGGATACAAACATAATTGTCGGTTGCGCAGAGAACTGTCCGGTAAGGTCAACACCAAGACTGGATTCAGATGCGGAACGAGTTACAATCATACCCGTTGCCGTTGAAATGAGAAGTGCAGGTATCTGCGATACCATACCATCGCCAACGGT
>CALDPI010000130.1 GCA_937912045.1 uncultured Clostridia bacterium | reverse complement strand
ATACTTATAAGCATCATAACGAACATGAAACTCGTTCCGCATCTCGGATGGAAACGGCTCTGTTTTCTAACATTCTCCACTGTGAGAGGCAAGCCGTTCTCATAGCAGAAGATAGTCTTATGTTCTGCTCCGTGGTACATGAATGTACGCTTTATATCCTTCATCTGTGCTACAGCTATCATATAGATTACAAATACGATGATCTTAATTATGCCCTCAAAAAGCGGATGTAAACGGTTGGCATCCAAAATGCCGTTTGTAACATACTTGTCAAAAGCATCCACGAGAAGGGTCGGAAGATACATAAACAAGAAAAGTGAAAGAGCAACACCGAGTACTGCCGAAACCACTCCGATAATCACCATGAGCTTGTCACCAAAGTGTTCCTCTATCCATTTATCAAATTTACTCTCTGCTTCCATATCCTCAAGGCCTGTTTTTTCTGCTGATTCCATAATAAGTTTGTAACCGAATATCATCGATTCAACAAAAGAAACAACGCCACGGATAAGAGGAAGGTTAAACAGTTTGAATTTCTTTCTCACCGAAACAAAATCCTTCATCTGTGTTTCGTTGGGAAGCTCGCCGAACATAAGAAGATAAACTGTCTCCTCAAAGCCGAAGCGATTGTCAGAAGCAAAGCCCTCGATAAGCTCGTTTATGTTATAGCCGCGATAGAAAAGCTTGCCGTCCGTGGGCACAGCCTCGCCGTCGACGATTTTGTTCTGTCTTATTTCAGATACCTCGGTAAGACCTGTAAGCACGCCTTTACCCTTAAGGTCACGTAAGCCTCTCATTACGTTATGCTTACCATAAAGAGCAGGGTCAATCTGAGAGTTCTGCACACATTTTTCACAAAGATTTTTTACCTCCTCAGTTGTTACGGAGTAGTCGTTATTAACTATTGAATTCACAGCAATCACTACCTTTCTTTTTTTACATTCCTATAGCGTATATGCACCGCTTGCTGTGAGAAAGCAATGCACAAATTACAGACATTAATATATATGATTTATTTTACCATATTATACTGCATAAAATCAAGTTTTATTTCTAAAATAAAAAAATCCTTAACACTTTTTGCATAATCGATTTCAAAATTATTCATTTTTCGTTATTATTTACAGTATTTCACTCATTTTCGAAAAGCTCGGGATGAAGTCTTGCATAATGAAAAATATACTGCTGTACAATTCCGGCATAGTCCCTTGCACAGTCGGGCAGAACACCGCAAAATAGTTTTTCCATTGCGCGTTTAATCCATACGTCCTTCGGGAAGGCGTCTATTCTTGAAAAGGCAAAGAGCAGCACACAGTCGGCAACCTTTTCGCCCACACCGTATATTTTCATAAGCTCGGCCCTTGCATCATCGGTTGAAAGTGGGGCAATTTTTTCTGCAGAAATTTCGCCGCTTGCAAATTTTTTGGCCGCGTCAAGTATGTATTTTGCGCGGAAGCCTGCGCGAATAACGTCCAAATCCGAAACCGTGAGGGAGGCAACCCTTTCAGCGCTCGGAAAGGCGTAAAAATCACCTATGCGCTCGCCGAAATTTTCGCACAGACGCTCAATAATTCCCTTTATGCGCGGAATGTTGTTGTTTTGCGAGATGATAAAGGAGCAGACCGTCTCCCACGGGTCCTGCCGCAGAATCCGAATTCCGCCTGCAACCCTTGCCGCCTCTGCCAATACGTCGTTTTTACTTATGGCAGAAATGATTTCGCCGTAGTCGCGCGATAAATCAAAATAAGGAATGTAAAAATCCCGAAACAGCGTTTCGTCACAGTCAAAAAAAGTAATGCTGTCGCCATTTTGCATAACGCGGCAAAGTCGTTTCCCAACAACCGCCGACCACACACCGCTTTCGTCCACGCTCCAGCGGAAAGCCTGTCCACAGTCAAGCGTTTCAGAAAGGGAAAGCTGTGTGACCCCTGTAAGAACATAATTTTTACCGTTTTGTGAGCCTAACATAATAATCACCGTTTCAATTTTAACACAAATGTGCTATAATATCAAACAGGAGATGATAGTATGCGTAATGATATCTGTACAATACCCGTAAATGAGGTGTTTGAAGTGGTGGATGGCTGTCCAATCTGCCGAATGTATAACACAGTGGAGGAGCACATTCTTGATTACATAATGGGCGCCGCAATGATGGAGCCGGACGTCAGAATTGAAACCAACAAGCAGGGCTTCTGCCCCGACCATTTGGACAAAATGATGGCTCGCCGCGGAAGACTTTCGCTCGCTTTGATGCTCAGCACCCACGCAGAAGAGCTCAAAGGTGCGCTCAAAAAACCCGAAAAAGCCAAAGAGGTGGGTGATTCCTGCTTTGTCTGCAGCAAAATTGAGTGGGGAATGAGCCGCATGCTTGAAACGGTCTGCCGCAGCTACGAAACCGACCGCGACTTCCGCGCCCTTTTTGATGCGCAGGAGCATTTTTGTCTTAAGCATTTTAACCTTTTAAACAGCGTTGCAAGCAAAAAGACGATGAGAAGATATCATAAAGAGTTCCAGAAATCGCTTTACGATACCACGCTTTCCTCCCTCGAAACGCTGGAGTACGACCTTAAAAAATATTGCTCAATGTATGATTACCGCAACAGCGGCGAGGATGCCGATTGGGGAAACTCGCGCGATTCTGTTGAGAGAACGGTCGAGTTTTTGAGTTGACATAATGTTGCGAAAAACGGCAAAATGTTAACAAATTTTCGGCTTAAAATGCGGAGTTGTTAAGGTTACTAACCGAGTTATTAACATTTTTTATGTAAACCTGCTTGTCCGTGAATATAACCCCGTTTACCCGTCAATACTTAAAAACGAGGTGGACAAAATGGTAAAAGGTGTTAACAAAACGGTGATAGAAATTAATGATACGGGCAGTAAATATTTCGACCGCATAGTTTTTTACGTCAACCCCGATTATTCCTTCATATCGCAGAATAAGTTAGAGGGCAGGGCAATCGACTACGTAAGTGAGGGCTTTGATTGCGGCAATTACAAAAGCGCAAAACGGGCAAAAAAAATTAAAAAGCTCTGGGCCGCCATAGCCATTCTGGCCGCCGCTGCCTTGGTGTCTGCCGCATTTATATTTTTACTTTAAAAAAACACCCCGCAGGGTGTTTTTTTATTGCTTTATTATATCTGTAAAATCAATATATCCGTTTTTAACGTTGTAATGAACTTGCTTTAGTCCGCCATCATAGCCGAGCATCGTCGGGGTGGATATAAGCGGAAGAATCACGTTTTGTGAAAGCAAAGAGTCCTGCATTGCGATAACGGTTTGCAGATATTTCTGTGTGTCGCTCTCTGTCCTGAGTGCGCTTAAATTCTTGTCAAACGCGGCGCTTTTAAACCCAAAAGCGTTGCCGCTTTTAAAGTTTTGCAGGAATTCGTATGCATCGGCGTCGTTTGCTTCCAGCGCACAGACCGCAACGGTGAATTCGCCGCTTTTAATAGCGTTCATAACCGATGAGTTGCTGCTGTATGCCGTCATATTAATAAAGCAGCCCAGATTTTCCTGCCAGGAGGCCGCAACGCTTGTGACAGCGCTGTCAATCCCTTCGTTTTCGGGGAAGATAATGGCAAGCTGTTCTTGTGTCTGTTTTTTGCGGATGGCGGCAGAATAAAGGTTATAGGCGGTATTCGGGTCATATACGGGTGTGCGGCTTGCCACCACGCCGTCATAAATACTCTCCCCTGAAAGCTCACAGCCCTTCGGCACAAACGCTAAAAGAGGAGAAATGTACGGTGGGAGTGCCTTTTCAACCGCCTCACGACTGACCGAAAGGCATAAAGCCCGTCTTGTGTCGTCGTCACCAAGGGCAGATGTCTTGTTTATTACAATAAACCAGCACTTGTTAAAGTGCTTGTCAATGGTAATGGGCGCTTCCTTTAGCTTTTCAAAGTGTGCGCTATTTATATATGAAAGGTCAATTTTCCCGTCGGCCAGCTTTTCTATAAGCGCCTCGTCCTCGTTTTGTGTCACGTAAACCGATGCAGGCATGGCCTTGTTTTTTCCGTTGTAGTTTTCGTTTCTCTTTAATCGGAGCGCATAGTTTTCAGCGGTCCAGGTGCGCAGGCGGAAGGGTCCGTTGCACAGCACGCTGTCCCTGTCGCGACCGTATTTACCATTTGTATCCTTGAAAAATTCCTCATTACAGGGCATACAAATCGGCTTTGAAAGATAGTAAAGCAGCTTACCGTCGTCATATTCGAGTGTTATGGAAAGTGTTTTTTCATCCGCGGCATTCACAGCCAGTTTTTTCACGTCGGCACCGTTTCGCACCGCCGAGGCACCCATAATGGAGGAAATATACTGAAAATCGGGCGCGGCGGTGTCAGCCCTTGCTGCGCGGCGAAGTGCAAACACAAAATCGTCCGCTGTGAGCGGTGTGCCGTCATTCCATAAAAGCCCGTCTTTTAAATGAAAGGTATAGGTGTTACCGTTTTTTTCATAGCTTTCGGCACAGGCGAGAACGGCGTTTCCCTCTTTGTCTATGCGGGTCAGCCCCTCAAACAGATTGTGCACCACCGTGATTTCGGACGGAGAGGTGACAAGCTGGGGGTCCAGCGTCACAATTTTTTCACCGATATCTGCAAAAACGGTCGAATCCGTTCCTTCCTCACCACAGCCGCAAAGTGTGAAAAACACCACGCATAAGGCAAGGCATAGAAGCCTTTTTAAAAATCTAATCAAAAAAATCTTCCCCAATAAAAAATTATAGTAAAATTATATATCACCGCGCCGCATTATTCAACAAAAAAATACCGCCCCGAAAAAACGGAGCGGTAAAAATTTATTTATTATTGTATTTTTCAACAACCTTTTTAATGCGGTCAACCGGGTCAAGCAGCTTGCTTATGGAGTTGTCGCAGTTGAGTGTGTCAACAATCAAAGCAATGTACTTGCACATATTAACGCTGCAGTACCATTCACGCTGTAAAAGCTCGGGCGTCTGATAGATGAGGTTGGTGGTGAACACCTTGTCGAAGTAGCCTGCTTCATAAAATTCATCAAACTTTTCATTTTTCAGAGCCGGACATTTTTCATAAACTCCAATGACTAGTTTGCTGTGTTGTTTCATGATGCGTACCGGCCAGATGCGACATTCAAACGGTCGTTGTTCGCGAGGCAGCATGCAACCGTCACAAGGATTCAACAATGGACAGTTTACTGTTTCCTCTTTTGAGTCGGTTTGAAAATGAAGATAAAAAACACCTCCAAGCGCTTTGTGCACTACCTTATATATATAATAGTGCTACTATCTCCTGTAGTGGCGAGAGCTACTGAGCCTCCCTCGGTGGCGCAACCTTCGGTATTTGT
>CALDPI010000129.1 GCA_937912045.1 uncultured Clostridia bacterium | reverse complement strand
TCTTGAGGCTGTCATTGCGTTCAGTCTTTGTTTCAGGGAGTTAATCAATATGTTCATTATGCGTTTTTTGAGACTTTTCATGAACATATTTGGTAGGCGACATTCCGTATTTCTTTCTGAATGATGAGGAGAAATGAACGATACTTGAAAATCCGGTAGCAATGGCGATATCAGTCACGCTCATATCGGAGTTTTCCAACATCCTGGCCGCCATGTTCAGACGTACTGTCTGTATGTATCGTGCCGGAGAAAGACCGGTGGCCGCCACTACTTTTCTATACAATGTAGCTCTTGACATGCCTACGGTCTTGCATAGAGAATCTGCATTGAGATCAGGCTCTGATATATACTGGTCGATGTGTGCATTCAGCTGCTGGAGAAATTTTTCATCAGATACGTCAGAATTTATTTCAAGGCCAAGGTTTTCCACGGCAATAGTCTGACCGTAAAGCACTTTTAGCTTCTCTCTTGAAGCAATTATATTCCCGACCTTCAAGATGAGCGACTGCATGTTGAAAGGCTTGGTTATGTAGTCGTCTGCGCCCAGCATAAGACCGCTGATTTTGTCCATCTCCTGCGTGCGCGCCGTCAGCATTATTATTCCCAGCGCGTTACTCTTGCCGCGCAGATGCTTGCAAAGGTCGAAGCCGTCCATTCCCGGCAGCGAAATGTCAAGCAGGGCAATGTCAAACGGACCGTCGTTTTCAAAAAGCTCAATCGCTTCCTCGGCGGAGCCTGCCTCAACGGTTTTATATCCTGCGCGACCGAGGTTGATTGCCTCAAATCCGCGGATGGCCGCCTCGTCCTCAACTATTAATATTCTCTTCATCCAAGTCACTCCTAACCGATAAGCTTAAATTCGTTTTTAATCTGTTCCGTCGTTATGCCGTTTTTTGCCGCAAAGTCGCTTATGCGCACGGCATAAACCGTCGTCTTGTCTTCAAGCAGCTTTTGCCAGCTTTCGTTCTCGGCGGTTTCCCAGTTGTTAAGGCTAACCGTCTTGATTCTAAAGAGCTCTCGCTTAGAGCCGTCGTCCTCGACAAAATTGATAACCCGCATACGCGAGGAGGTAATGCGGTCAACCGAGATTTTACCCTCGTACGCCTTGGGGTATGTAAAGTAATATCCGTCGGCATAGTTCATAACCGCCGACATTGTGACAACCAGTTTTGCGCCGTCAAAGGCACACCACTTTGTGACGTACACACGGTCGGCTTCTTCTGCATCTTCATAGCCCGGCATTAGCTGCAGCATCGGAATGTCGAGCGTGCCGTCGCCGTTTATGTCCTTAGAGGGCACCGCGCCGGCCCTTTCTGTCAGGACGGTTGTCCTGCTCTCGCGGTCGCAAAGTGGGTTTGCAAGATGTCCACCCTCAAGATAAAATACCTCTGTCACGGTGTTTACGCCCTTTTGCGCATCCAAAAATACGGCTGGACGACCGTTTAACAGTTTGCCCGATACCATCTGCAAATAGCCCGAGGCCGCGCCGTCACTCGCAACAGACGAGATTTCGGTCACCGCTTTGTCTTCAAGCTTTAAAAGGCGCGCGCTTGCCGTCTTGTCCGCAGCGTTCTGATAAATCAAAAACAGCTCTTTTTTCTGGTCGGTATCAAGGTCGGTGCGCAAAAACTGTGTGTATTTTTCGTGTGCATAAGGGGAGAGGGTGACCCCGTCAAACCCATACACTCCGATTTCCTTATCGACCGTGCCGTAAACGCTCCA
>CALDPI010000128.1 GCA_937912045.1 uncultured Clostridia bacterium | reverse complement strand
ACGAGCAGCGCCGCGTTTACGAAACGGTGCTTAAAGCACAGCTGGCGGCGCTCCCTGCAATTCGCGCAGGCGTAATTTGCAAGGATATTGACAAAATTGCGCGCGACATTATTTATGACGCAGGCTATGAGGGCTGCTTCGGTCACGGACTCGGTCACAGCGTGGGAATTGAAATCCACGAAAACCCCGCCTTTAACACACGTTGTGAAACGGTGCTTAAAAGCGGCACCATTATGACGGTAGAGCCGGGCATATACCTTGAAAACAAGTTCGGCGTTCGAATTGAGGATATGGTATACGTCACAGAAAACGGCTGTGTCAACCTGACAGAAAGCGACAAAAATCTTATAATTCTCTGATTTAAAACCGTGTGGAAAGATTTTTCTGCACGGTTTGTTTATTTTTTATCAAAAAAGCGATTGAAAACTAAAACACGTTATGATATAATAGCCTATATTAGAATAGTATAATTGTGTTCATATACACTTTTTCTTACTGTTTACATTTTAGAGGAGATGAAAAATTTGGATTCCAAACTGGCACTTTATATCGTAAAGCGCGTGTTGCTTGCAATCTTTACGATATTCCTAGTAATCACAATTACATTTTTCGTTATGAAGGCAATCCCCGGCGGACCCTTCCTTAGCGAAAAGTCGCCCAGCGCCGCCGTTACTGCCGCGCTTGAGGCTAAGTATGGTCTTGACAAGCCTGTGTTTGAGCAGTACACCACCTACCTTACCGATATTCTGCACGGTGACTTTGGTCCGTCCATCAAAAACCGCGGACGCGACGTTTCCGATTTGATTGCAGAGGGCTTTAAGACCAGTGCTAAAATCGGTCTTATCGCCGCAGGTGTCGCTATTGTTCTCGGCCTTGTTCTCGGCTCGATTGCCGCCGTCTTCCACGACAAGTGGATTGACAAGGTAATAATGGTCGGCTCAACCGCCTGCATTGCCATGCCCTCGTTCGTTATTGCGACGATACTGCTTTTGGTGCTATGCGTGCTAATGCCGATATTCCCCGCTAACGGCAACAGCGCCGCAGGTCTTGTGCTACCCATTTTGTCGCTCAGCTTTTATCCTATGTCCTACATTACACGTCTGACCCGTTCAAGCATGCTGGACGTTCTCGGACAGGATTATATCCGCACTGCACGCGCAAAGGGCGTGTCGCCTGCCAAGGTCATTTTCAAGCACTCGCTTAAGAATGCCGTTACACCCGTCATCACCTACGTTGGACCGATGATTGCCAGCATTCTTACGGGAAGTCTGGTTGTTGAAAAGATTTTTGCCGTTCCCGGCCTTGGAAAATACTTTTTCTCCAGCATTACCAACCGCGATTATCCGATGGTTATGGGCACCACCATTTTCCTCGCAGTAATTATGGTTATTATGACACTTTTGTCCGATATACTTTATAAAATAGTCGACCCACGCGTCGATTTAGGTTAAGGAGGGGTTTTTGTGAAAAAGGATATTGAACTTAAAAAGAACCCCTTGAGTCTCCAGCTCGACCTTAGTAGCTTCGAGAAGGCGACCGACGAAGAAAAGTTTTTGCAGCAGCGTATGCGTGAGTCCACCACCTTCTTTAAGGACGGTATGCGTCGCCTTTCCAAAAACAAAATCGCAATGATAAGCCTTGCAGTTATCACCCTTATCGTTTTAATTGCAGTCTTCGTTCCGATGTTCTACCCCTATAGCTATGGTGAGCAGCTCGGTATCGTTGCAGGACAAGACTCTGACTCGTCCTATAACAACCTCCGCCCCTTTGAATACGGCGAAACCGAAAAAGAGCGCATTGCGAATGGTGAAAAGATTTTCCCGCACATTTTCGGAACAGACGCCCACGGACGCGACTATGCCATCCGCGTTATCTACGGCACACGCATTTCTCTTGTCGTTGGTTTTTTCGCAAGTATAATCGTTCTCATCATCGGCGTTATCTACGGCTCGATTTCGGGCTACTATGGCGGCAAGGTTGACCTTATTATGATGCGCATTGTCGACATCATATATTCCCTGCCCGACCTTCTTATGATTATTCTTCTCTCGGTCGTGCTCAAGCAGACCCTCACCCCTGTTATTGAGGGCACCGCGCTTGGCAAGCTCGGCACGGGAATGATTAGTATTTTCATTGTTTTCGCCCTGCTTTACTGGGTTAGTATGGCTCGTCTTATCCGTGGCCAGATTCTTTCCATCAAGCAGCAGGACTACGTTCTCAACGCACGCTCAATCGGTGCCAAGTCGGGACATATCATCAAAAGACATATGCTTCCCAACTGCATAAGCGTTATCATCATTTCGACAGCGCTGCAGATTCCGTCCGCCATCTTCACAGAGAGCTTTTTGTCCTTCCTCGGTCTCGGTGTTGCAATGCCTATGCCGAGCTTGGGCTCGCTCGCGAGTGACGCTCTGTCGGGCATTTACTCCTATGCGTACCGCCTTATTATTCCCGCAATCACAATCTGCCTGATTGTTCTGTCACTCAACCTTTTGGGCGACGGACTGCGTGACGCATTTGACCCCAAGTTAAAGAAATAGAGGTATTTATATGGAATTATTAAAAGTTACAGATTTGCATACCTCATTCTTTACCCCTGCGGGTGAAGTGAAGTCGGTTAACGGCATTTCCTTTTCCCTTTCGGAAGGTAAGGTTTTAGGTATCGTTGGTGAGTCGGGCTCGGGTAAGAGCGTTACCGCTTACTCGATTTTGCAGATTCTCACCTCGCCCGGTGAAATTGTTTCGGGCAGCATTAAATACAGAGGCGAAGAATTGGTCGGCGCCACAAAGGAAGAAATGCAGAAAATCCGCGGAAACAAGATTAGCATCATCTTCCAGGACCCGATGACAAGTCTTAACCCCGTTTATACCATCGGCAATCAGCTTATGGAGGCTATCTTGCTCCATACCGACCGCACCAAAGAACAGGCCAAGGAGCGCGCTGTTGAGATGCTTCGTCTTGTCGGCGTTAACGAGCCTGAAAAGCGTATCAACCAGTACCCGCACGAATTTTCGGGCGGTATGCGCCAGCGCGTTATGATTGCTATGGCTCTCGCCTGTGAGCCTGACATTCTGATTGCTGACGAGCCGACAACGGCTCTTGACGTTACCATTCAGGCGCAGATTCTTGACCTTATGAAAGAGCTGCAGAAAAAGCTTGGAATGGCCATCATTCTCATCACGCACGACCTCGGCGTTGTTGCCGAAATGTGTGACGAGGTTATCGTTATGTACGCGGGACAGATTTGTGAACGCGGCACAGCAGACGAAATTTTCTACAACCCCAAGCACGAATACACAAAGGGACTTATGCGTTCAATCCCGACCGTCAACACCGACGGCAAGCGTCTTGAGCCCATCGGCGGCACACCCGTTGACCTGCTCAACATGCCCGACGGCTGTCCCTTTGCACCCCGTTGCGAAAACGCAATGAAGGTTTGCCTCTGCCACAAGGCGCGCGAGATTCTTATCAATGAAAACCACGCTTCAAGCTGCTGGCACAACATTAAGGACGCCATTGCAGAGGGCAAAATGACAAAAGAACAGGTAGAGGAGATGTACAAAGATGAGTGAGCAAAAAAATCTTCTCGAGGTAAAGCACCTTAAACAGTATTTTGACGTTCCGAACGGCTTTTTGCGCAGCTTAAAGCTCAAGGCTGTTGACGACGTTTCCTTTAACATTGCGGAGGGTGAAACCCTCGGTCTCGTTGGTGAGTCGGGCTGCGGAAAAACCACAGTTGGCCGCTCCATTTTGCAGCTTTACAAGCCCACAGACGGTGAGGTTTGGTTCGACGGCACAAAAATTGAGGGTAAAAAGACCATTCACGAGTTCCGCAGAAACGCACAGATGGTTTTCCAGGACCCCTATTCCTCGCTTGACCCGCGTATGACGGTCAGCGATATAATTGGCGAACCGCTGGACGTTCACCACCTTTACAGCAACCGCAAAGAGCGCGAGGAGAAAATCGGTCACCTTATGGACCTTGTCGGCCTCACAAGCGACCACGCCTCCCGCTATGCACACGAATTCTCGGGCGGACAGCGTCAGCGTATCGGCATTGCACGCGCGCTTGCCGTTGACCCCAAGTTTATCGTCTGCGACGAGCCTGTTTCGGCGCTCGACGTTTCAATTCAGGCACAGATTGTTAATATGTTTGAGGACCTGCAGAAAAAATTGGGCCTCACATACCTCTTTATCGCACACGATTTGCTGGTTGTTAAGCACATTTCGACCCGCATTGCCGTAATGTACCTCGGCAAGCTGATTGAGATTGGCCCCTCTGACGAGCTTTATCACCGCCCCGTTCACCCCTATACCATTTCGCTTCTGTCGGCCGTGCCCGTTCCCGACCCGAACATTGCACGCGCAAACAAGCGTATTCACTTAGAGGGTGACGTTCCCAGCCCGCTCCATATGCCGAGCGGCTGCCCCTTCAGAACGCGTTGCCCCCGCGCAACCGCAAAGTGCGCAGAATGTATGCCCGAGCTTAAGGAAATCACACCCGGACACAGTGTTGCTTGTCACAATCTTTAAGTAATATATCCGCCCGTATCGCGATACGGTTTATGCATACAGAATGGAGCTTGAGGATAAAAAGCAGGCGCTGGTTATATGGAACAGAACGGCGGAAAAGCAGACCTTGGGATTTAAG
>CALDPI010000127.1 GCA_937912045.1 uncultured Clostridia bacterium | reverse complement strand
ATTGCCGGATCAGAACGGTGACGTTCATACATTAGAAGAATTTAAAGGAAAAAAATATATTGTATTACCTACAATTGTTAAGGCTAACTATGCAAATTTAATAAAGAAAAATATTGCAAAACTTTCACATAAAGTAAATGGTTTTGTAATTTCAAATATTGGACAGTTAGAATATTTTTCAAATATAGAAACCGAACTAATTGCAAACTATAGTTTTAATACATTTAATTCATACTCTGCAGAAGTTTTGCATGAACTAGGAATTTCAAAAGTAAAACTTGCTAAATACCAAGAATTGTTAGTAAAAGCAACAGAACTCTTTAGATATACGATATTTACAATAAAAAATCTATCACGAAGGCAGAGCTTAAGACGTTTATAACGCTCCTTAATCCCTTTGCACCGCATTTGACTGAAGAAATGTGGGAAATGAATGGATTTGACGGTATGCTTAATGAAACGAGCTGGCCCCAATATGATGAGAGCAAGTGTGTTGTTAACACTATTGAAATTGTTGCACAGGTCAACGGCAAGATAAAAGCAAAACTGAGTGTTGCCGCAGGAATAACCGCTGAAGAGGCGATTTCACTTGCAAAGGCCGACGAAAAGGTTTCTGCCGCCATCGGTTCGCTTAACGTTGTAAAGGAACTTTACGTTCCCGGCAAGCTTGTTAACATTGTTGTTAAATAATCTCTTGACATAAGTGTCCACATTTAGTATAATACATATGTTATAAACCCCTGCTTATGTGCGGAGGGAGGGAATTTAAATGAGTCAGGTAAAAGTTAAAGAGAATGAGTCGCTTGATAACGCACTCAGACGTTTTAAGAGGCAGACCGCTAAAGACGGTGTTATTCAGGAAGTTCGCAAGAGAGAACACTATGAGAAGCCCTCTGTAAAGCGTAAAAAGAAATCGGAAGCAGCCCGCAAGCGCAAGTTCCGATAAATTACTTATTCCATTTAAAAGCGGTTGTGTATTTGCAACCGCTTTTTTATGTAAGGATGGTATGCTATGATTTTCAAACCACATATTAAGCGTGATAGAATAACCGATATTACGGTTGAAGACCTAAAAAGTATCGGTGTTACTGCGCTTATGCTTGATGTTGACAACACAATGTCCACCCACGGCGGTCAGGTGCTGACAGATGGCCTGCTTGAGTGGATTGCGTTAATGCAGAGCAACGGAATTAAGCTAACCGTTCTCTCAAACGCCCGAAAAAGCAGGGTAGAGCCGTTTGCAAACAAAATTTCATTAGATTTCATTCACCTTGGTCTGAAGCCTCTGCCTTTTGGATATTTCCGCGCAGCCAAGTCGCTTAAGACAAAAAGAAAGCATACTGCCATAGTTGGTGACCAGTTGTTTACCGATATGCTTGGCGGATTTTTGTCGGGTGTTAAAAAAATATTACTCACTCCGATTTTGCCCGAGGATAAGCCAAGCTTTATTTTGAGAAGAAAAATTGAAAAAATATTTTTGGACAGATATAAATTTTAAAAGGGAAGTGCTAATATGTCTGCAAGATTCGGTCCCGCAGGTAATTCGATAAGCTTTGCTGAAATGGGATATAAAAGTAGTCTAGAGGTGCCGGAATATATTGAAAAAATGGGCCTTGATGCTTTTGAATATCAGTGCGGTCGCGGTGTAAATATCGGTCTTCCAAAAGCAGCAGAACTCGGTAATTTGGCT
>CALDPI010000126.1 GCA_937912045.1 uncultured Clostridia bacterium | reverse complement strand
AATTGATTCTCTCAGCAATCCCAGTGTTTAAAAGGAGTGAAAACCGATGCCACGTGGCAGAAAACCAAATGCAGTAAAGGCTGCTGAAAATAAAAAATATCGTTTTTACCAAGCCTTTTACGGCGGAATATATCGACGTTGACGAGGTTGATCCCCGCTTTTGTGAGCGCCAAATATTCAGAAGCGGTGGTTTGATCAAAGGATATCCCCACCGAGGCATACCGCGCCAAACGCTCGATCGCATCGTTTTTTTTGAAGAGTACGGGCGTTACGTCCGTTCCTTCGCAGAGCTTTTCCGCCGCCTCGATGCTGTCAACACCCTGTAAAGCGGCAATGACGACGTTACCGTGCGGTTGTGCCTTTATGACCTTCCACACAGTTTGTCCCTCATCACCATATATTTTTTTAAAACCGCACAAAAATGCAGGCGTATCGCACCACGGCTGAATTCTTACCATTCCGCGAACGCCGTGCGTGCCCACAATTTGTCCCGATTCAAGATACCTTTTCATAAGTTCACCTGCAAAATGCAATTACCCCCATTTGCTGGGGGTAATTGTTAGGATTTTAGTCAATTTCAACTGCGACCTGCTGATTGTTGCGGTTAGCGGCGGCGCGCACTACTGTGCGGATAGCCTTGGCAATTCTGCCCTGCTTGCCGATAACGCGTCCCATATCTGCCTCATCAACGTGGAGGTGGTAAACGATTACGCCCTCTTCGTTAGGCTCGTCAACTGTTACGTTGACTGCCTCCGGCTTTTCTACAAGTCCTGCAGCGATTGAAACCAATAATTCTTGCATATTTGCTGTCCTTTCGGAAATTTTAGACGATGTTGTTCTTCTTGAGAAGAGCCTTTACTGTGTCGGTCGGCTGTGCACCGTTTGCAATCCACTGCTTTGCCTTTTCACCGTCAATGTTTACGATTGCCGGGTCCTTTGTGGGGTCGAAATAACCGATTTCCTCGATGAAACGACCATCTCTGGGGAAGCGTGAATCAGCAACAACTACACGGTAAAAAGGAGCCTTCTTAGCACCCATACGACGAAGTCTGATTTTAACTGCCATTTTTTGCACCTCCTGCATTTAATATTTATTTAAAAGATTACTCTTTAAAAACCCATTCCTGTCGGGAAGTTTGGCGGAAGTCCCATTCCTCTGCCGAGGGCCTTTTTGCCCTTCTTGCCCGACATCTGCTTGAACATCTTTTTCATCTGTTCATACTGTTTTATAAGCTTGTTGACCTCTTCAACCGTCTGTCCGCAGCCAGCGGCAATGCGCTTGCGGCGAGAGGCATTAAGAATTTCCGGTTTTTGACGCTCTTTCGCGGTCATTGACTTAATAATTGCCTCGGTTCTGAGCATCATTCGGTCATCAATATCCACGTCGCGCAGCTGCTTTTCCATTCCCGGTATCATAGAAAGGACGTTTTTAAGCGGTCCCATTTTTTTAAGGCTTTCAAACTGCTCAAGCAAATCGTTCATATCGAACTTGTTTTCCTGCAGCCTTTGTGCCGTTTCGAGCGCTTTTTTCTCGTCAATCTCGGTTTCGACCTTTTCAATAAGCGAAAGCATATCGCCCATGCCGAGAATTCGCGAGGTCATACGCTCGGGGTGGAACTCTTCAAACTGGTCCAGCTTTTCACCGACACCCGAGAACATAATGGGCTTGCCCGTGACAGCACGCACCGAGAGTGCGGCACCGCCGCGAGTGTCACCGTCGAGCTTGGTGAGGATTACGCCGTCGATTGCCATCTGCTCGTCAAAGGCTTTGGCAACGTTGACCGCGTCCTGTCCTATCATAGAATCGACAACAAGCAAAATGTTGTGAACAGTGACCGTTTTGGTGATGCGGACAAGCTCTGCCATCAAATCCTCGTCGATGTGGAGACGGCCTGCGGTATCGAGAATTACAAAGTCGTTACCGTAGTCGCGCGCGTGCTTTATAGCCGCAGCGGCGATTTTTTCAGGTTTTTCCTGCCCCATTTCAAAAACGGGAACCTCAACCTGTTTTCCTACGACCTTTAACTGCTCGATTGCGGCAGGACGGTATATATCACAGGCAACAAGCATTGGCCTGTGGCCCTGTGCTTTTAAATAGCGTGCCAATTTTGCAGAGTGGGTTGTTTTACCCGAGCCCTGAAGACCGCACATCATAATAACCGTGGGAATTTTGTCAGAGATTTTCAGCCGTGCGTGCTCGCCGCCCATTAGTGCAGTCAGCTCGTCACGGACCATTTTTATGACCATCTGTGGCGCGGTAAGGCTTTCCATTACCTTTTCGCCTATGCACTTTTCGGTCACGGTATTAGTGAAATTTTTGGCGACGGAATAGTTAACGTCGGCTTCAAGCAGGGCCAGGCGCACCTCGCGCATTGCTTCCTTTACGTCCGCCTCGGTCAATTTGCCCTTTGAGCGCAGACGCTTAAAGGCCGCCGTAAGCTTATCGGACAGGTTGTTAAAAGCCACTAAATCACCGCCTTAAAACTCATCAATAAAATCGAGAAGAGCCGCAACATCGCCGCCGTTTCGCACGGCATCTGCCTGTGCATGCAGGGCGCTATTTTTACGCATAAGGCCCAACGTTTCTTCAAAAAAATGCAACTGATGCTCCGCTTTTTTGAGCGCGTCACGCACGCCCTGACGCGTTATCCCCTCGTTTTCTGCAATTTCAGAAAGGGACAAATCCTCGTCATAATAAAGCTCAAAAAGCAAGAGAAAAGGTTGCAGCAGCAATTGGTGCCAAACCAAATGAAATATATTTCACAGGCTCAGGTTCTGAAGCTGATAACTGGGCGATAAAGGGAACAGCTTTAAGACTTTCCGAAAAAGGAAAGAAACATATAATAACATCCGTTTTTGAACATCATGCAGTTCTTCATACCTGTGAATTTCTCGAAAAACAGGGATATGAAGTAACATATGTTCCCGTTGACGAAAAGGGACTTGTAAATCCTCTCGATATAAAGAATGCAATCAGAGAAGATACAGCTCTCGTTACAATTATGTATGCGAATAACGAAATAGGAACAATCCAGCCCATAGAAGAAATCGCTGCAATCTGTAAGGAAAAAGGCATTTACTGTGAAATTTCCCTTGAAGAACGCATGGCTTGCGGAATTGGGGCATGTCTTGGATGTGCCTGCCGTACAACACGAAATGACGAGGAATACTTTGCACATGTATGCAAAGACGGTCCTGTATTCAATGCTGAGGAGGTAATTTGGTAATGGCTGATCTTTCTGTAAATGTATGCGGAGTTGATTTTAAAAATCCCATAATTCCTGCATCGGGAGTATTCGGCTACGGCAGAGAATACGAGGAATTCTATCCTCTTTCAACTCTCGGCGGTATCTCCGTAAAGGGTACTACCGAAAAACTCCGCACAGGCAATCTCCCACCGAGAATTGCGGAAACTCCGGCTGGAATGTTAAATTCCGTAGGTCTGCAAAATCCCGGAATTGACCACTTTGTTAAGGTCGATTTGCCATATCTTATGACTAAGGATGTTGTAGTTCTTGCTAATATTGCAGGTTCAACTCCCGAAGAATGTGCTGAAACTGCTGCAAAGCTTGAAGGTACAGATGTACATATGATTGAGCTGAATATTTCCTGCCCTAACGTAAAGCAGGGCGGTGCAGCATTCGGTACAAGCTGTGAAATGGCTGCGGAGGTTACAAAAATTGTACGTGCTGCAACATCAAAACCCCTTGTTGTAAAGCTTTCACCTAATGTTACAAATATTGCTGAAATTGCAAAGGCAGTTGAATCAGCAG
>CALDPI010000125.1 GCA_937912045.1 uncultured Clostridia bacterium | reverse complement strand
CTTATCCCTGCCGACCCAATCTAAGCAATGACCTTACGATGCCAAACAACCATTTGAGCGTAACACATTAAGTGCATAGGCTTGTTGTGGGTTACGTTGCATTCACGTCACGTGCCGCAATGCTTTCCACTTCATTAGTCTTTAGGATGTGCCAAAAATCAGACAGATGCTGAAATAATGCTTGGTCTTTTGGCAGGTGCAGGACACAAAATAGTGTCAGACCCCGAATCTGCTGACATAATAATTGTTAACACCTGCGGTTTTATTGAGGATGCCAAAAGAGAATCTATTGAAGCAATTCTTGAAATGGCAGAATATAAGAAAAAAAGCCCCAAAAAACGCAATATAAAACACAGCACACGTCCCGTTACGCGTAAGCCCGTAAAGGATAGAAACGACGACATTGTTATGCGTCCAATGACCAAAAAGCCTCATACTGAGCACCCCAAAAAGCATACAAATAAGAAGACCGAGGGAGACGGACTTCGCGTTTTGATGGGTACAAAGCTTTTAAAACAAAAAAAGCGGCTGATTGTTGCCTCGGTTTTTGTTGTCATTCTCTTATCACTGGTCATTTTTTCCGCATTCACCCCCACAGGACCGTTCGAGTTTTTGCAGAATAAAATCTTGTCGCTTGGAAACGGAAGCTATCCTGCTACCATTTCGGGAAGTGAGCTTTTAAATGCGTTTTCTGCCGATTCGCTCACGTACACACTTACCGATACGCACGCAGAAATATATAACAAATCGGGAAAACAGCTGTTTTCACGTCAGCACGAGTTTAATTCGCCTTCCATCAGCGTGTCTTCACAGCGTGCACTGATATATGACCGCGGTGGTAAACAACTCTACGTTTATAATCATACCGACGTTGTTCACGAAATTACTCTTGAAAATGAAATTTATTGTGCCGCAATCGGCAGGAACGGAACCTTTGCCGTTGCGACAAAATCTGTCGGTTATACATCACAGGTAACCGTGTTTAACAAAAACGCTAAAACCAAATTCATATGGTATTCGTCTGATGAGCTTGTAAACGGAATAGCCGTTTCAAATAACGGCAGAAGAATTGCCGTATCCACCATTAACGTCGGAGGCGGACAGTTCAAATCAAAGGTTTACGTTTTCAAGTTTTCAAGCGCAGAGCCTATTTTCTCTTTAGAATATGACGACGTAATTTATTCTCTTAATACTGTTTCGTCATCACGCTTTGTTGTGGTAACCGATGCTTCGGTTGATTTTGTAAAATGGAGCAAGGGCGAGCGCCTGCAGGTTGAAAACAAGTATTCTCTTAACGTTTTCAGGCAACGTATGGGCGGAATCAGTGCCGTCGTAACAGGAAACAATTCCAGCAACAACATTTCTGTTCTCAATAAAAAGGGGAAACAGCTGGTATCCTTCGATTTTGACGGCGCAGTATCTGATATATCGGTTTACAATAAAACAATTTTTGTTTTGAGTGATTGTTATTTGTTTGCTTTTGATTTGGAGGGCAAACAACTCTCGCCTATGAAAAATCTTTCAAGCTATGACAGGATTTTTGCCATTGATAAGAAAAACGTTGTCGCAGCCGGCAACTTTGGACTTAATAAAATCAGTATTGAATGAGGTGCGTAAATATGGGTATTGTTTTGGATTTAATCGTTGTGGCAATAGTGGCGCTGTGTGTCATTATTTCAATTAAACGCGGATTTATGAAAACAGCCATTGAACTGGTCGGTTTTGTGTTGGCGGTTTATGTTGCTTTCAATTTTGGACCTGTACTTTCGGGTGCTACATATGATAAATTAATTAAAAATCCCGTTTCGGATAAAATTTCCACCACGATTACCGAGTTTGCCCAAGAGGGAACGGCAGACGTAACAAATGCGGTTTGGGATAAATGCCCCGAGTTTTTTAAGGAAAATGCAGATGTGTTCGGCGTTTCGCTTGAAAAGCTTCAGTCGGATATTTCTCTCGGCGATAAGCTTGATACGAATGCAATCGCCGAAAACATCACAGATTCTGTTGTAAAGCCCATCGCAACAACGGCGCTTAATGCGGTATACAGCATTCTCCTGTTTTTAATAATTGCCATAATTACAAAGTTCCTCTCAAAACCGATTAATAAGCTTTTCTCAATATCCTTTATTGGAAAGATTAATAAAACACTTGGTGGCGTGCTTGGCTTTGGCAAGGGAATCGTATTTGCGATAATTTTCTGTGCCGTCATTTCTTCCATTGTAATATTCACAAAATCAGGGTTTTTAATTTTTACAAAAGAAAATATTGAGACTTCAACAATATTTGAATTGCTTTGTAAAATCAATCCTATATACTAATGTCGCGGAGGCGAGGAAGTGAAAAAGGTTTTTACTATTCCGAATATTATTTCTATGTTTAGAATTTTGCTGATACCGTTCTTTTGTTTGTTATATTTCAGCGAAATGGATAAAGGCTATATTTATGCCTTTGCCGTGGTCATTCTTTCGGCAGCAAGTGATATAATTGACGGATTTATTGCACGAAAATTTAATATGATTTCTGATGTTGGCAAGGTTTTAGACCCGTTTGCTGATAAATTGACTCAGGTTGTGCTGGCAGTGTGTCTGGCGTTTAATCATAAAATGCTGATGCCCGTACTCTCTGTGCTCGCAACAAAGGAGCTTTTGACCGCCGTTGCGGCTGCGCTTTGGCTTAAGAACGGCTTGCAGCCAATCTCTGCACGCTGGTGGGGAAAGGTGTCAACAGTGCTCTTATACGCATCGTTTATGTATTATGTGCTGTGCGACATTCTGGCCTTTAGCTTCCCGGTAGCCGATATAATTTTTACCGTGCTCACAATCGCGTTTATGCTTTTTTCAATGTGCGGTTACATCAGAATTTTTATTTATAAACCACAGAATACTCAGGATTAAGGTGAAAAAATGAAACTTTGCTCTAAATGCAAAAAAAGACCGGCAGTTGTCTTCGTATCCGATATGTCAAATGCCGCAACCGAGCCACAGGGCCTTTGCCTTGTCTGCGCTAAAGAAATGGGAATCCGTCCGATTGACGATATGCTCAAAAAGATGAATATTTCTGATGAGGATATTGAAATGATGTCGGAGCAGTTTATGGATATGATGGCTGTGGATGCCGACGAAGAGGGCGATTTTGAAATGGGTGGTGCCCAGACCTTCCCATTCCTCAATAATATTTTCGGCAATTTTCAGCAAGGCGCTCAAAACGCTGAAAACGCAGACGTTAAGGATGAAAAGCCGACCGATAAAAAGGCTCACAAAAAGGAAAAAAGACGCAGATTCATCGACCAATATTGCACCAATTTGTCAGAGCGTGCCCGTACAGGCAAACTTGATAATATAATAGGTCGCGAGGAAGAGCTTTACAGGACTATCCAGATTCTTTCCCGTCGCACCAAAAATAACCCCTGCCTAATCGGTGAGCACGGTGTTGGCAAAACCGCCATTGCAGAGGGCTTGGCACTTAAAATTGCCAAGGGCGACGCCCCTGCAAGATTGCTCGATAAGGAAATTCATATGCTCGACCTCACAGGCCTTGTTGCAGGAACACAGTTCCGCGGTCAGTTTGAAAGCCGTATTAAGGGACTTGTTGATGAGGTTAAGGAAGAAGGAAACATAATTCTTTTC
>CALDPI010000124.1 GCA_937912045.1 uncultured Clostridia bacterium | reverse complement strand
GGGCGTAATTATCGCCACAACACGCGACGAAGCAACGAACGCCGTCCGCTCAATGATGGAGGATAAGGTTTTCGGCAAAAGCGGCGACAGCATAGTAATTGAGGAGTTTTTGGAAGGACCCGAGGTTTCGGTGCTCTCCTTCACAGACGGTAAAACCGTCGTTCCAATGGTTTCCTCAATGGACCATAAGCGCGCAGGCGATAACGATACGGGCCTTAATACAGGCGGAATGGGCACCATCGCCCCCAATCCGTATTATACCGATGATATCGCCAAAGAGTGTATGGAAAAAATATTTCTGCCCACGATAAACGCGATGAACGCAGAGGGTCGCACCTTTAAGGGCTGCCTTTATTTTGGCCTTATGCTCACAAAGAATGGCCCCAAGGTAATTGAATATAACTGCCGCTTCGGTGACCCCGAAACACAGGTTGTATTGCCACTGCTCGAAAGCGACCTTTTGACCGTTATGCAGGCGGTGACAAACGGCACGCTCTGCAGCTGCCCTGTGGAATTTAAAAAGGGAAGTGCCGCCTGTGTAATTATGGCATCAAAGGGCTATCCCACTGCATACGAAAAGGGCTATGAAATAACCATACCCGATGACGTAAGGAAGAACGTTTACGTAGCGGGCGCCGCACTTAAAGATGGAAAGCTTGTGACAAGCGGCGGACGTGTCCTCGGCGTTACAAGTACGGCCGACACACTCAAAAATGCTATAGACGGAGCATACGCGCTTGTAAACGAAATTCACTTTGACAATGCGTATTACCGCAGCGATATTGGCGCACGCGCGCTGAAAGCGGAGGAAAAATAATGGTATTCAGAGTATATGTAGAAAAGAAAAAAGAACTCGCAAACGAGGCTCGCGCACTTTTATCAGATGCACGCGGCCTGCTTGGAATAAAGTCCCTTACTGACGTGCGTGTAATCAACAGATACGACGCCGAAAACATCACAGAGGAGCTTTTTTCCTACGCAAAGCAGACCGTATTTTCAGAGCCCCAGCTGGACATTGCCACAGACGAGGTCAACCTGTCGGGCGCAACGGTTTTTGCAACAGAATTTCTGCCCGGTCAGTTTGACCAGCGCGCAGACTCTGCCGCACAGTGTATTCAGATAATCTCACAGGGCGAGCGTCCTACAGTGCGCACCGCAAAGGTATATGCACTTTACGGTGAGCTGTCCGAGCGTGAGGTTGCAGAGATTAAAAAATATGTAATCAACCCTGTTGAAGCAAGAGAAGCATCACTTGAAAAGCCCGAAACCTTAAAAGCGGTTTATGAAATACCCACAGAGGTTAAAACACTCGACGGATTTATAAAGCTTGACCGCGCAGGACTCGAAAACTTCGTAAGAGATTATGGTCTTGCAATGGATGCTGACGACATTGCCTTCTGTCAGGACTATTTCAAGAGTGAACAGCGTGACCCCACCATTACCGAAATCCGTATGATAGATACGTATTGGTCGGACCACTGCCGTCATACAACCTTCTTAACGGTAATTGACGATGTTCACTTTGAGGACGAGCTTTTACAGAGCGCATATGACGAGTATATTGCCGTCCGTAAGGAACTTGGCAGAACAAAGCCCATCTGCCTTATGGATTTGGCAACGGTTGCCGTTAAGTATCTTAAAAAGCACGGCAAGCTTGATAAGCTTGACGAGTCGGAAGAAATCAATGCCTGCACCGTTAAAATCGACGTAGAGGTTGACGGTGTTACAGAGCCTTGGCTTCTCCTCTTTAAAAACGAAACGCATAACCACCCCACAGAAATCGAACCGTTTGGCGGTGCCGCCACCTGTATCGGCGGTGCAATCCGTGACCCGCTTTCAGGCCGTTCATACGTCTATGGCGCAATGCGCGTTACGGGTGCTGCCAACCCCTTAAAGCCTGTTTCCGAGACCATAAAGGGGAAACTTCCCCAGCGCAAGCTTGTGACAACCGCTGCCGCAGGCTATTCCTCTTACGGCAATCAGATTGGTCTTGCAACAGGCATCGTTGACGAAATATATCACGACGGCTATGCTGCAAAGCGTATGGAAATCGGCGCGGTTATTGCCGCAACCCCCGCAGAAAACGTTCGCAGAGAGGTTCCCTCCCCGAGCGACGTTGTAATTCTGCTTGGCGGTGCAACAGGCCGCGACGGTATCGGCGGTGCAACAGGCTCTTCAAAATCACACAATTCGCAGTCGGTTGAAACCTGCGGAGCAGAAGTTCAAAAGGGTAACGCACCGGAAGAGCGCAAGCTCCAGCGCCTTTTCAGAAATAAAGAAGTAACCCGTATGATAAAGCGCTGTAACGACTTCGGCGCAGGCGGCGTTTCCGTTGCCATTGGTGAGCTTGCAGACGGACTCTGCATCGACCTTAATGCCGTTCCCAAAAAGTATGAGGGACTCGACGGAACCGAGCTTGCCATCAGCGAATCGCAGGAGAGAATGGCGGTCGTAATTGAAAAGGAAAACGTTGATAAATTTCTGAAGCTTGCAGAAAAAGAAAACCTTAACGCGTCACCCGTTGCAGTCGTAACGGCGGAGCCTCGCCTTGTTATGAACTGGAACGGCAAGAAAATTGTTGATATCAGCCGCGAATTCCTTAATTCCAACGGTGCGGATAAGCACATCACAATTACACCTGCCAAGCCCGAAGCATACAAAAAGACCGTAAACGGTACCTTTAAGGAAAATATGCAGGCAATGGCAGAAGACCTCAACATCTGTTCAAAGCGCGGCCTTTCAGAGCGTTTTGACTCTACAATCGGCGCAGGCACCGTTCTTATGCCGTTTGGCGGTAAAAATCAGCTCACACCTATTCAGGCGATGGTGCAGAAGATTTCAACAGAGGAAAAGCACACCGATTGCTGCTCGTTTATGTCCTGGGGCTACAACCCCTTCATAACCGAAAAGAGCGCATACCACGGCGCATATCTCGCCGTTGTGGAATCGGTTTGTAAATTAATTGCCACGGGCGCTGATTTCTCAGACGTTTATTTAACCTTCCAGGAATACTTTGCACACCCCGGTAAAGACGGCAAGCGTTGGGGACAGCCGCTTTCGGCCCTTCTCGGTGCATTTAAAGCGCAAAAGGAGCTTGGCATCGGTTCCATCGGCGGTAAGGACTCAATGAGCGGCACGTTCGAGGATTTGGACGTTCCTCCCACACTCGTTTCCTTTGCCGTTACAACAGGTAAGGTGAGCGACGTTGTATCGCCCGAGTTTAAGACGGCAGGCAATAAGGTTGTAATGCTCAAGCCTGATTATGACGAAAACGGTCTTCCCGTAACGTCGTCACTTATAGACACCTTTAATACCGTTACAAAGCTTATGCGTGAGGGTAAGGTTTTTGCGGCATATACCCCGGGTCTCGGCGGTATGGCAGAGGCAGTTATGAAAATGGCCTTCGGCAATTCCTTAGGCTTTACCTTTGACGCTTCACTGTCACTTGAGGACATCTTCGGATACAACTACGGTGCTTTCGTGCTGGAGGTAACAGAGGACGTAAATCTGACCGCCATCGGACGCGTCACCGACGACGGCAAATTCAAACACGGCGCCGAAGCCTTAGTTGTGGCAGACGTTCTTAAGGCTTATGAGGATAAGCTTGAAAGCGTTTACAGTTGCAATATTGAGCAGGGCAAGGGAGCTATCGAAAACTTTTCGTATAGTGCAAGCTCGTACCCCGCACCCGCAATTAAGGTTGCACGTCCAAAGGTGTTGATTCCTGCATTCCCCGGCACCAACTGCGAATATGATTCTGCAAAGGCGGTACGTGATGCAGGCGCCGAGCCCGAGATTATGGTAATCAACAACCTGACGGCAGGCGGAATTCAGCGCTCGGTCGAGCGTTTTTCAGAGCTTTTAAAAGAGTCACAGATGGTCTTCATACCCGGTGGCTTCTCGGGCGGTGACGAGCCGGACGGCAGCGGAAAGTTCATAACCGCATTTTTCCGCAACGCCGCAGTTAAGGAGGGCGTTCACGACCTGCTTGACAACCGCGACGGACTCATTTGCGGTATCTGCAACGGCTTCCAGGCACTTATAAAGCTCGGACTGGTGCCCTACGGCAGAATAATCGATACCGACGAAAATTGCCCAACACTAACCTTTAATACAATCGCACGTCACCAGTCGCGCATTGTACGCACACGTGTTGCATCCAATAAATCACCCTGGCTCTCACTCACCGAGGTTGGCGACGTTTATAACGTTCCGATTTCACACGGTGAGGGTAGATTCCTTGCAAGTGAAGAGCTTATAAAGGAGCTTGCAAAGAACGGCCAGATTGCAACACAGTACGTTGATTTAAACGGCAACGCCACAAGCGACGTCCGCTTTAACCCCAACGACTCTATGTATG
>CALDPI010000123.1 GCA_937912045.1 uncultured Clostridia bacterium | reverse complement strand
GAGTATTACTTACAGAGCAGGGATATTCTTATGGTGCAGGCGCATCCATATAGGGGCAGCAGCACAGAAAAAGGCCCCGCCGATATGAGCCTCGTTCACGGTATCGAGGTGTATAACCCTCATCCGCTTAATAACGGTATAGAACGCTTTGAAGATACATTAAAGCTTGCGGTTGATAATAATTTGATTAAGATTGCAGGCTCGGATTTCCACATAAACTCACAGGCAGGCGACGCAGGAATGATAGTTCCCGATGATATAAAAGACCAGTTTATGTTGCGCGATTATCTGAGAAAGGGACGCGCTGTAATTTTTGATAGAAAAGGAATACTGTACGAGGATTAGATATGAAAAGAGTTCTTATTGTTACCGACGTGCACTACTGTCCCCAGCAGGAATATGGTGGCATCACGCGTGATGAAAAGCTTGAGATATTATTAAAACAGATAAATGACGAGTATTTAAAGGAACCTTTTGAATTTATACTGTTTTTGGGGGATTATTCTCTCGACCATTGGCAGTGGCTCACAAAGGGCACGTGGCTTACAAGCGGCAAAAGCTACACGGCAGAGTTTGTGAAAAAGCTCTGTGCGCTGCTTCCCACACCGTATTATATGCTGCCCGGCAATCACGAACAGTACGGAAAGGAAAAGTGGAAAGAAATCACAGGCTTTTCTCGCAATATGGAGGTTATAACCGACGATTACCTTTTTATCCTTTGGGACAGCTTCGGAGCCGACCTTGACCCCACAGAGCATACCGATGGCACCTACACAAAAATAGACGTTAAACGTGTGCGTGAGCTTATGGATAAGCACCCCGATAAAAAGGTGATACTTTGCTCGCATTGGTTTTCTCCTGCGGACACAAAGGAGGAAAAGGAACTGCTTTGTGACCCGCGCATAATCTGCCTTTTTGTTGGCCATTCACACCGCTCGGACGTTATCGAGTTGTCGGAAGAATATGGCAAAAAGAAGGTAATACAGTGTGGCTCCTGGGCGGCTGTTTCACCCGAGGATGATGAGCATCTTTGGGGCGTCAGAGACGTCTGCCTGTTTTCCGACAAACTCATTACAAGATATCTTGTTGCGGAAAACGAGCTCTCTCAAAATGGCGAGAAATATACTGTTTTAGCGCATTATAGAGACGGCACAGAAATCTGCTTCGAAAACTTTTCGTAAAATTAACGGAGGCGAATCGTTTGAAAACGTATCTTTTTGATTTTGACGGAACATTGGTCGATTCAATGCCAACCTTCGTTTCGTCAATGCTGAGAATTCTGGACGAAAATGGCATCGCGTACGGCGATGATATCATAAAAATTATAACTCCTCTCGGCCTTCTGGGAACGGCAGATTATTTTGTAAAAATTGGGGTACCGCTTTCAAAGGAAGAGATTATCGAGCTTATGAAAAAATATATGCTCGAAGCATATTTTTATCATATAGAGGCAAAGGAAAACGTGATTTCCGTTTTAGCTACCCTTCGCAAACAGGGGGCAAGCCTTAATGTGCTTACAGCAAGCCCACACATCACGCTTGATGCCTGCCTTAAACGCCTCGGAATATTAGACCTTTTTGCAAACGTCTGGTCGTGCGACGATTTCGGCACCACAAAGGCCGACCCTGAGATTTACAAAATGGCGGCTGAAAAAATCGGTGTGCCCGTGTCGGACGTGCTTTTTCTTGACGACAATTTCAATGCCGACAAAACGGCAAAGTCTGCAGGTATGAAGGTCTGCGGTGTGTATGACGAATCCTCAAAGGAGTACGTTGACGAAATGAAGGCACTTGCCGATTATTATATTTACGATTTTTCAGAGCTTTTGTCCATCGATTTTTAGTTTTGCTTGTCTTTTTATTGAAAGTGTTGTATTATATTTTTGTTAGTATTGAGTTTTAGGGGATAGTGGATATGAGTAAAAAATATGCAACCACAAACGTTGTTAATGCGGTAAAGGTTTTCGACTATTGGGGTACCCTTGTCGATTTCAGACCCTTTGGCAACGGTCACATAAACGATACATATCTGGTTCGTTTTCGTTTTGAGGGCAAAATCAGAAAATACATTCTCCAGCGTATAAATAAGGACGTGTTTAAAAAGCCGCATGAAGTAATGTCGAATATAATGGGTGTTACCTCTTATCTTCGCAAGATGATAAAGGAGACAGGCGGCGACCCCGAGCGTGAAACTCTCAACGTTATAAAAACCAAAGACGGCAAGGGCTTCTACGTCGACGGCTACGGAGATTATTGGCGCTCCTTTGTTTACATAGGCGACACTGTTTCGCTTGAGCTGCCGGAGGATAATAACGACTTTTATCAGGCCGCTGTGGCTTTTGGCTCTTTCCAAAAGAACCTGGGCGATTATCCTGCCGATACGCTCTTTGAAACCATCCCCGATTTTCACAATACCCCCGTGCGCTATCAAAACTTCTTAAAAGCGGTTGAGGAAAATGCCTCCGGCCGTTCTGATACCGCCCTCGCAGAAATTGAGTTTGTAAAGGCAAGACGCGACTTTACGGCCGTCCTCGAGGATGCGCATAAAAACGGTCTTCTGCCTAAGCGCGTTACCCATAACGATACAAAAATCAATAACGTGTTGCTTGATAAGGACACGCGTGAGCCGGTTTGTGTGGTCGATTTGGACACCATTATGCCGGGTTATTCCGTTAACGACTTTGGCGATTCAATACGCTTTGGCGCCAGCACCGCCGCCGAGGATGAGCGCGACCTCAGCAAGGTTCACTTTGATATTAACCTCTTTGAAACCTACACACGCGGCTTCTTAAACGGCTGTGGCGGCCGCCTGTGTGAAAGTGAAATAATGCTTCTGCCCGAGGGCGCCAAGATGATGACACTTGAGTGCGGAATGCGCTTTTTGGCAGACTATATCGAGGGCGACGTTTACTTTAAAACCGCTTATGCCGACCACAATCTTGTCCGTTGCCGCACACAGTTTAAGCTGGTGGAGGAGATGGAAGAAAAGTGGGACGAAATGAAAGAAATAGTTAAAAAATACAGCAAATAAAACATAAGGCGCCCTTTCCAATAGAGGAAAGGGCGTTTAATATTTTTATATAATCATATTGATTAAGAAGAAATTTTATTTTTGGGCCTTTTTTATTTTATAAAGTTCCTCAGCGGCGATTCTCGCCTTGGCAACGTTTGCTTGTCCTTTTGGGAAACAATAATAAAGTCGCTTCTTGTCACCAATACAAATTACGTCACCGATTTCATACCAGTAATAATCGGCATAAAGTCCATACGAGGACAGGGGACCTTGGCTATAATTGAGCCGACCGTCGCACCCTGTCAGCGTGAACCCGTTTTGGTCGTGCACAAGGTGCCCGTCGCCCACCATATAAATCGCCTTAAAGTCGGTCATAATGCCGATTTCAACGTCACAGTCAAGCAGATATTCACCACTTTTAAGCTCGCGTTTTACGCATTCGCGCTCAAAACGATACCAGTCGGGAATGTGGGGGAATTCGGTTTCGCCGTTGAGAGCCTTCATTTGTCCGAATTCGTCCATATAATATCGCTTGCCGCAGGCCGCGCAGGAAAGCTCTGTGCCGCTGCCCACCATAGAGCCTTCAGCACCGCACGCCGCACATTTGTAAAGAATTCTGTGCAATCCGTCAGCGCGGAAGCCCTCGGTCACCGCAATTTTCTCATCGCGCTGGCGCGCAAAGTTGTCAAACGTGAATTCCGCATCCAGCAGCTCGTCAATCTCGGAAACCGATTTTTCTTTGATTTCATCAGCCGTCAGTAAGCATTTAACCTCAGCCGAAACCCGAACCTTGCGCTTTTGCAGACAGTTGTAAAGAGGGTCATAAAGGAATGCCCCATCGGTAATCACCGTCACAACGGGAACGCCCAGCTTTTTAACGAGGGTTCCAAGCTTGCGCGGCAGGGGAGTGGCACAGCCGTCAAAGCTGTAGCTCGCCTCCGGATACATCAGAACGCTCACGTTTTTATTCTTTATCGCGTGCATCATATCCATAATCAGCGAAACGTCGGTCACAAATTTCTGTGTCGGAATACAGCCGAGAAGCCTCATCAGCCATTCCTTGCCCACAAATCCGTCGCTTGTGCATACAATGCAGTATTTCTTAGGAAAGAATATGTGCGACGCAATCTTAAGGTCAATAAAGCTCGAATGATTCATAAGAATGAGATACGGCCCGTCGCCCGCCATCTCCATGCGCGTTTTTGTGTAGGTAAATTTAACCTTTAAAAGCTCAAAAAATGCAAGCACCCTTATCACGAGAGTCAGAATGAACAATGGCTTAACAGGGCGCCTGTGTGCAGGCTTTTTCCGCTTCAAAACCCAGTCGTAATCGGCGCGTTTTGTCTTTATTTTCATAAAAATATACCCCTCAAAATATTTTCTTCAAGGTATATTCTACATTACAGATAAGTGTTTGACAAGATTTATTTGAAGGTCCTTTGCCGCATAAATTTGTCATAAAGCGCCGAAATTGCCTTCTTTTCAAGGCGCGAAACGTAGCTGCGTGAAATACCGAGAATTTTTGCCACCTCGTGCTGGGTCTTTTCTTCATAACCGTAAAGTCCGTACCGCAGCGCGAGAATTTTTTGCTCGCGCAGGGGTAATTCCTTTATATATTCGCGCAGAGCCTGTAGCTTGATTTTAACGTCGATATTTTCAACAATGTCCTCACCGTCGGAAATAACGTCAATCAGCGTCAGCGCGTTGCCGTCACGGTCGGTGTCAATCGGGTCACTGATGAATACGTCGTTGGCGGTCTTTTTAAGACTGCGAAAGCACATTAAAATCTCATTCTCAATACACCGCGAGGCATAAGTCGCAAGGCGGATGCCCTTGTCGGACCGAAAGGTCGAAATGGCTTTTATGAGTCCGATTGTGCCAATCGAAATCAAGTCGTCCTGCGGCACCTGACCGCTGTAATATTTTTTGACAATGTGCGCAACAAGCCGCAGATTGTGCTCAATCAGCTTATTTTTAGCATCGGTGTCACCGTTTTCACATTTTTTGACAAGCTCAGCCTCCTCACGCGCAGATAGAGCGCGCGGAAAAGCGCCCGCGCCCGTAACGTGAAGCGCCAAAAACACAAGTCCCTTGATAATCTCGCTCATAAGCGATAAAAGCATAAAATCATCCCCCATAAAGCGTATGACGGGGAAGAATGTCCATATTACCAAGCTGCAATGTTACAAATGTTACAGGTTAATTCAGTTTTGACAGCGCTTTTTCTTGTGTGGGGGATGGATTTGTGGTAATGTAATGATGTCGAGATGGTATTTCAAACAGCACAAAGACTCTCAAAAAGCAGTACTAAATGTTGTATTTTGATATAATATTTGTCTTGAAATATGCTTGTCTCTGTGTTATCATTGTAACATATAGTGGCAAAGGAGTATATTTTATGAGCTTTGATATTGTAAAAAGATATGTAAACAACCCCATTTTAACTCCCGACGATATGCCGGCACCCTGCTGTGCTGTGTATAACTCAGGCGTTGTAAAAACCCCTGAAGGTGAGTATATAATGGCAAGCCGTTTTGAAGAGCCCAATAAGACACAGTGCATTTGGGTTTCTCGCAGTAAGGACGGCATTAACTTCGTCCCCGATGCAGAGCCGGTAAAAATCGTCTGCAAGCCTGAGGATGAGGAAGAGTTTAACGAGATTGTTTACTTGAACGGCAACAAGGGTTCACTCATCGGTTCCTGGTTCGACCCGAGAATCAACCCCGTTGACGGCGAGTATTACATAACATACTGTGTTGGCGGCGATTATGGCTGCCGCATAGCCATCGGCAAGACCAAGGACTTCAAAACGATTGAGCACGTAAGCTTCCCCATGCACGTCCTCAACCGTAACGCAGTTCTGTTCCCCGAGAAAATCAATGGTGAGTATTGGATGCTTCACCGTCCGCAGAATGCCGCATCAACAAGCGGTGGCTTCATCTGGATTGCATCCACTCGCGATTGGGAGTATTGGGGTAACTGCAAGGTCGTAGCAAAACCCGAACAGTATTGGGAAAATACCAAAATCGGTCCTGCAGCACCTCCGATTAAAACCGAGAAGGGCTGGCTGATTGTGTATCACGGTGTATTCCCGAACTGCAACGGCATAAACTACGGCTGCGGCGTAATGATGCTCGACCTTGAGAAACCGTGGAAGGTAATCGGACGTTGTCCCGACCCGATTTTGTACGTAAAGGAACCGTATGAAATGATTGGTCAGGTTCCGAACGTAATCTTCCCCGGCGCAGTAATTCCCGAGGACGACGGCACCGTAAAAATTTATTACGGCGGCGCAGACTATGTTCAGTGTCTTGCAACAGCAAAGCTTGATGACCTCATCAATGCTTGCATTCCGCGCTAAGCTAAATAATTAAACCAAAGGCTCTCTTGCTTTAAGCAGGAGAGCCTTTTTGTATTGTAATCTCAATATTACGATTTATTGACAGAAAACAGAATGGGTTATATAATAATTATATATCTTTTCAAGGAGAGCGGGAAAATGCCTTTTTTACCCATAACAGCAAAGGAAATGAAGGAATACGGCTGGGAAGCAGCCGATTTTATAATAGTAACGGGGGACGCGTACGTCGACCACCCTTCCTTTGGTACTGCCATCATTTCTCGTGTGCTGGAGAATGCAGGCTATCGCGTTTGCATAATCCCTCAGCCTAAGAGCGACAGTGATTATACTCGCTTCGGCAGGCCGCGCCTTGCTTTCCTTGTAAACGGCGGAAACATCGATTCAATGGTCGCACATTACACCGCTGCCAAGAAACGCCGCAGCGACGATGCCTATACCGCAGGTGGACGTGCTGGAGCGCGTCCCGACCGCGCTGTTATCACGTACTGCAAGGCACTTCGTCGTATTTTTGGCGACGTGTTTATAGCCATTGGCGGACTTGAGGCTTCGCTTCGCCGCTTTGCCCATTATGATTACTGGGACGATGCCGTGCGCCCCTCAATTTTAATTGACTCCACCGCCGACCTTTTGATGTACGGTATGGGCGAAAAGCATATTGTGGAGATTGCGAACCGACTGCAAGCAGGCGATAAATCAGGGGATATAACCGATATCCGCGGCACCTGTTATGCCGTTGCGACCAAGGATTACAAGCCTTCTCCTGTAAAAGAATGCCCCAGTTTTGAAAACGTGTCGGCAAAGACAGAGCAGGGAAAACGTAACTATGCAAAATCCTGCCTCATTCAACAACAAGAGCACGATGCCGTGCGCGGCAAAACGGTAATACAGCGCCACGGTGATAGAATTGTCGTGCAAAATCCACCAATGCCACCTCTAACACCCGAGGAGATGGACAAGGTGTACGCCCTGCCGTTTATGCGTGATTATCACCCGTCTTATGAGGCTTTGGGCGGCGTGCCCGGCATTGAAGAGGTAAAGTTTTCCATAATACATAACCGCGGCTGCTTCGGCGCCTGTAATTTCTGCTCACTTGCGTATCACCAGGGCAGACAAATCTCTGCGCGAAGTCACGAATCGGTAATTGAGGAAGCAAAAAAAATAACCGCAATGCCCGATTTCAAGGGTTACATTCACGATGTCGGCGGGCCAACGGCAAACTTCCGCGCCCCATCGTGTGAAGGTCAACTTAAAAACGGCGCCTGCGCGAATAAAAAATGTCTTGCTCCCACGGTGTGCCCCGCTGTAATGGCAGACCATAGCGACTATCTCTCACTTCTTCGCAAGCTGCGCGCTCTGCCAAAGGTTAAAAAGGTGTTTATCCGTTCAGGTATTCGTTTTGATTATTTGATGGCAGATAAAGATAAAACATTTTTACGTGAACTTTGTGAACATCATGTAAGTGGTCAGCTTAAGGT
>CALDPI010000122.1 GCA_937912045.1 uncultured Clostridia bacterium | reverse complement strand
TGTTCCTGCATCGCTTGTTACAACCCACTCCAAAAAGTCGAGGGTAGCCTCTTTGTCGGCATCGCTTGCAAGAGAGTTGACAGCCCAATAGTTTTCGGTGCCGCAGCAAAGACCCTGCTTTTCGTCATCAATGCCTGCGTAAATCGGAATATAACCAAGGTTTTCGTCGCCAACAGCCTTTACGTCCTCATATGCCCAGGTGCCGTTCTGGTAAAATACAGCGCGTCCCTCTGCAAATTCCTTTGCGGCATCAACGGTCGAGGTGATTTTGGCAGGCTCCACCGTGCCGTTTTGGACGTACAAATCCCAAATGCTCTTAAACTTGTCAAGATAGGTGCCCTTGATGGTTTTGGGCTGGGTGGTTATATTGTCGTCGCGGAATTCGTAAAACAGCGGAATGTTTGACAGGTGTCCCGAAAAGCGCCAGCTACTGCTGCTGTCAAGCGTGGAGGAGGTGAAAGCGTCAAAGCCTAGTGTGGCCTTTTTTGCGTGAATTTCCTCTGCGATTTTTTTAAGTGAGTCAAAGTCCTTTATATCGCCGATTTCATAACCGGCTTTTTTAAGAAGCGCCTTGTTGACAATCAGACCAAAGCCCTCATAAACGTAGGCAACGCCGTAAACCTTTCCGTCCTCTTTAATGGCAAACTCATCACTTGTGAGCTCCTTATAGACGGCGGTGTCGGACAGGTCCATGCAATAATCGCGCCAGGCATCAAGCGCAATGGTGCCGCTTATCTGAAACAGTGTCGGTGCGTCTGCCTTGTCAATCGCAGCGGTCAGAGTTTCCTCATATTTGCCCTGTGCGGCGGTAACCACGTCGACCTCTACACCCGTTTCCTTTGTGTACTCCTCTGCGAGTGTCTGCCAGGCGGCATCCTGCTCGGGCTTGAAGTTGAGGTAGTACACCCTGCCCTTTTCGGCGCTCTTTTCGCCGCAGCCGGCAAAGCAGAGCGCAATTAAAATGACGGTCATTAACAGTGATAATACTTTTTTCATAAAGCATCCTCCTTTTTTCATATATTATGTTCGCGGTTGTCCAAAATATGCATAAAACGGAAAATGCTTTGTTTACAAAAAGTTAATATTTTCAAATCCCCTCCACAACAGTTTTGTCTTATCATAGGATTATCAAAAAACGGAGGTAAGGTATGTATATTTTCAAAAACGCCCTTCGCAGCATAGCGCGCGCAAAGGGCAGAAACGTTCTTATAGGAATAATTGTGCTGGTCATAAGCATATCGGCATGCATTGCCCTTTCCATTCGCGAATCGGCAGCCAAGGCCAAGGAGGACACCCTGTCAACAATGACCGTCACAGCGCAGATTTCGTTTGACAGACAGTCGGTTATGTCTTCCATGCGTGAGGAGGGAGGCTTTGACCGCGACAGCATGAAGGAAATGCTGCAGGGAACCGAAAGCCTCACCCTTGCCGATTATGAAAAATATGCCGAGGCAGACAGCGTAAAATCGACCTATTATACGCTGTCCTCATCGCTCAGCGCAAATGAGGATATCGAGCCTGTGGACACAATGGGCACCTTTGAAAGAGAGGAACAAAACACACAGCAAGGTAACCCACCGAGCATGCCAAACCAGCAGGGTGGCGGCAAAGGCTTTATGGGCAAGATGGGAAGTCAGGGCGACTTCACCGTCATAGGCTACAGCAGCGATGAAGCAATGACCGATTTTAAAAACGGTAACACCGAGATAACAAGCGGCGCCGTTTTTTCAGAGGGTACCGCCCAAAACGAATGTATAATTTCAGAAGAGCTTGCAACCTATAACGATTTAACGGTGGGAAGTGAAATAACCCTTATAAACCCCAACGACGAGGAAGAAACCGTCACACTTAAGGTCGTGGGAATATACAAAAACAACTCCGAAGAGCAGAGCGCGGTTATGGGTGGCTTCAGCACCGCGGGCGACAGCGCCAACAGGATATATATGAGCTATACCGCACTTGAAAAAATTGTGTCAGAATCAAAAAGCGGTGCCGAGGAAGTGACCGACGAAAAAACAGGTCTTACCTCCTCCACCGCCATCGGAAGCGAGATTAATTATACCTACGTGCTGGAAAGTGCCGACGCGTACGAAGCGTTTTCAGAAGAGGTCAAAGCGCTCGGCCTTGACGAAAAATACACCGTTTCCTCCTCTGACCTTACTGCGTTTGAGCAGAGTATGACGCCACTTAATAATTTGAGCGAGATGGCGACGTATTTTCTTATGGTTGTGTTTGCAATCGGCGCCTGCATACTGATTGTCATAAACATATTCAACATTCGTGAAAGAAAGTACGAAATCGGCGTGCTGACCTCCATCGGTATGAAAAAAGGCAAGGTGGCAATGCAGTTTATTATTGAGCTTTTCTGCGTAACGCTGGTTGCCATCATAATCGGTGCCGGCGTTGGCGCGGCGGCATCTGTGCCGGTGACCAACACGCTGCTTGCATCACAAATAGAGTCAAACCAGCAGGTAAACGAGGATATGAAGCAAAACTTCGGACGCGACCCGGGCGCACAGGGCGGCGGTATGACCGAGATGCCGGGCGGCAATATGAGAGAGCCCTCGTCCGACGCAGGCAACCGCGGCGGCTTTAAGGGTATGATGCAGAGCACCAAAAACTATATAAGTCAGGTTTCCTATTCCACAAACCTAAACGTCATTTTACAACTTATGGTGGTCGGCATTCTCCTAACCGTCATTTCAAGCCTTGCCGCTGTAGTCTTCATAATGCGTTATGAGCCACTTAAAATTCTTACAAACAGAGATTAGGGGGTGGATGCTATGTGTAAATTAAAGCTTGTAGACGTTTCTTACAGATATGAAAAGTCAGGCCGCAACGTGCTTGACAAAATGAATTTCGAGTTTGAGGCAGGGAAGATATACACCGTTCTCGGAAAGTCGGGCGCAGGCAAAACCACGCTGCTTTCACTTCTGTCTGGTCTTGCACGTCAGACCGAGGGCAAAATATACTGCGAGGGCACGGACACCGCAAAAATGGATATGTATAAATACAGAAGTCAGAACGTCGGTGTCGTATTCCAGAGCTTCAATCTTCTGCCCACCCTCACAGCGCTGGAAAACGTTGTGCTCTCAATGGAGATTGCAGGTGTGCGCGATAAAAACAAAAAGGAAACGGCATATGAAATGCTTAAAAAGGTGGGACTCGAAAGGGACGAGGCAGACCGCAAGGTGCTCAAGCTTTCGGGTGGACAGCAGCAACGCGTTGCTATTGCCAGAGCTGTTTCCTACGCGCCCGATATTATTCTTGCCGACGAGCCGACGGGCAACCTGGACGGCGAAACACAGGCCGAGATTATGAAGATTTTTCGTCGCCTTGCAGACGAGGGGAAGTGTGTAATCATAGTTACCCACTCACCCGAGGTGGCAAAGCAATCCGACGTTCAACTAAAGCTTGGAAAATAAATAACCCCCCACTCGTGAGAGTGGGGGTATTACTTTTATCTTCCTGCCTTGAGCTTTGCAAACAGCTTGGTGTTGCTGCGCTTAACACGGGAAATTATGAGGCCCTCCCAATAGGTGAGGGTTGCGTTCTGCCATTTGATAGGCATAAGCATAAGCTTCATATATTTTGATTTCGGCACAGCGCACTTGACGGCCGCAACGGCGGTGTCGCTTGTAATCATCTTCTTGATTTCGGCGCGCTTTTCCTTACCGCTTAGGGTGCAGTTCTTGTTTGTGACGTTTTCAATGCAGCCAATAACGCGCTCAATATAACGTCTTGAGAGGAACTCCTCAATTTCGGGGCTTGCAACGTCCCAATAAGCGTAAAGCTCGCGCATCCAGCCATTCTCCTCCTCACGCTTTTCGTACATATCGGAACGGTAGCGTGCGGTTTCGCTTTCGGCGCGCTTGCGAATGAAGTGGTAGTACTTTTTAGAGGTTACAACAACCTTTTCAATGTCGCGCACAACCGAGAGGTTGAAGGGGAAGTCGTCCCAGAAGGTGTTGGGGAAGTAGAGCTTGTTATCACGAATGTAGGACGCGCGGAAGAGCTTGTTCCACGGTGTGTAAAGCAGGTTCTGGTCAAAGAGCTTGTGGGCATTGCGCCTGAACTCCTTTTGTGTTTTAAAGGCGTGACCCTTAACCGACTGCTCCTGTGTGAACTTTTCTTCGTCGTTATAATACGTGTCAATATAATAGCCTGCAACAACCAACTGTGCATCGTGCTTTTCGGCCAGTGCAACCATATCGGCAAGCATAGTAGGCTCGGTCCAGTCGTCCGAGTCCATAAAGTAAAAATACTCGCCGTCGGCCATATCAATGGCAACGTTACGTGCGCTGGGTGCGCCGCCGTTTTCCTTGTGGATTACCTTAATGCGCTTGTCATTTTTTGCGTATTCCTCGCAAACCGCGCCACTGTTATCGGGCGAGCCGTCGTCAACGGCATAAAGCTCCCAATTATCATAGGTCTGTGCCTGTATGCTTTCAATGGATTTTCCAACGTAATCCTCAACCTTGTAAACAGGCATTATAATACTAACTTTTCCGCTCATCAGTTATTCCCCCAATTCATTTTTGGCAAGCGCGAGAGCTGCCTCAATAACCTTGTCCATATCAAAATATTTATAAAGACCGAGTCGGCCACCGAAGAGAACCTTGTCCTCTTTTTCAGCCATTTCGGCATATGCCGCATAAAGTGCGCCGTTCTTTTCGTCGTTGATGGGATAATAAGGCTCCATTCCCTCTTCCCATTCGGACGGATATTCGCGCGTTATAATGGTCTTGTCCTGCGTGCCGAAGTTGAAGTGCTTGTGCTCGATTATGCGGGTAAAGGGTGTTTCGCGGTCGGTGTAGTTGACGACGGCAACGCCCTGGAAGTTCTTTTCGTTCAGCACCTCGCTCTCAAAGCGCAGACTGCGGTACTGCAGCTTGCCAAGAGAATATTCAAAATATTCATCAATCGGGCCTGTGTAGAGAATCTTATCTGCAAGGGCGGACAATTCCTCTCTCTGCTCCAAGAAGTTAACGCCTGTGCGCACCTCAATTCCGTCAAGCATACGCTCAACCATAGCGGTGTAGCCCTCTGTGGGTATGCCTTGGAAGCGGTCGTTGAAGTAGTTGTTGTCATAGGTGTAACGGACAGGAAGTCTGCGGATTATAAAGGAGGGCAGGTCGCGGCAGTCGCGTCCCCACTGCTTTTCGGTGTAGCCCTTTATAAGCTTTTCGTAAATCTGTCTGCCCACAAGGCTGATTGCCTGCTCTTCAAGATTCTGCGGCTCGCCCTTTATTTCGGCGCGCTGCTCTGTGATGACGTCCTCAGCCTGCTTGGGTGTGCAGATGCCAAACATCTTGGCAAAGGTGTTCATATTAAAGGGCAGATTATACATCTCGCCGTAGTAGTTGGCAACGGGCGAATTCACAAAGTTGTTAAACTCTGCAAAACGATTGGCATAATCCCATACCTCACGGTTGGAGGTGTGGAAAATGTGTGCGCCGTATTTGTGGAAGTCAATGCCCTCCACCTTTTCGGTGTAGATGTTGCCGCCTATGTGGTCGCGCTTTTCGATAACAAGACATTTTTTGCCATTATCAGCCGCCTCACGTGCGAAGGTGGCACCGAAAAGTCCGCTTCCGACTATCAGATAATCGTATTTCATAAAGCACCTCAATTATTTAATATTCTCGGGGTAAACGCCCTTTGCAACAAGGTCCGAGAGAGCCGCCTTAACGGCGTCCTTGTCTTCCTGATAGGTTACGCCGAACCACTTATCGTCGGTGTCGAGCACCTTGACCGAAACCTCGCCCTTTTTGAGCATTCCGTCAACAATTATGGGCAGAAGATACTCGGTTTTAATATCGTCGGGGGCAAGGGAGGACAAAAACTCGACAAAGCCCTTTTCAAGATAGGGGAAGAAGTCGGGTGTGATGCCCCACATATTCATAGAGCAGAGCGTCTCGCCGCTTATGAAGCGGTAGGTGCCGTCCTCGTTTATAGCGGGCTTGCCGTCAACCTTTTCAATGTTCTTGGTTTCGTTAACCTTGGAAAGTGCGCCACATTCATCTGTTTCGCACAGGCCGCGTGTAACGCCGCCGTTTTCCGACAGGGTGTTTTTAAGTTTAAAGCCTGCCATACAGAAGTTAAAGGGTGCGGTTTTTTCCTGCTTGGTTGTCAGGAAGGTGTATATTTTCTTAAAGGCGTCCTTGCCGTAGTAGTCGTCGGCGTTGATGACGATAAAGGGCTCCTTTACTATGTCCTTACAGGCAAGCACCGCCTGTCCTGTGCCCCAGGGCTTTGTACGCTCGCCCTTTTGGAAGCCCTCCGGCAGATTGTCAAGCTCTTGGAAAGCATACTCAACCTCGACAAAGCGGGAGATGCGGTCGCCGATAACCTCACGGAAGTAGTCCTCCATTTCCTTGCGGATTATGAAAACAACCTTGTTAAAGCCTGCCTCCATCGCGTCGTGAATGGAATAATCCATAATAAGCTCGCCCGAGGGACCCAGCGGCTCAAGCTGTTTAATACCTTTTCCAAAGCGGCTGCCAATGCCTGCCGCCATAATTACCAATGATGTTTTCATAAGAACGCCTCCTTGACGCAATAATTCAAGTATAGTATACCACAGAGGGTATAAAAAAGCAACATAAAACCGACCTCTTTGGAGGTCGGTTTAAAAGTTTTACTGTTTATCCAGATAATCTGCCATAGTGAAAAGATAATTTGCTGTGCCGAACATACAGTTAATCCACAGGTCGCCACCCGTTTCTTTATAGTCTTCGGTAATCCAGTGGGTAGGGATAAGTCCGTTTTCTTCGTTTTGAGCCCTTGTAATAGCATCGGCAAGTGCTTTTGCTTTTGCAAGATACAGCGGCTTTTTGGTGGCGCTGTGCATTGCTCTGAATGCATCCATTATACCTGCGGTGCTCGAGTCAATCGGAACATACCAGTTATACTGTTCAAGGCCGGCAGGAAGATTCCAGATAGAAGAATCGTAATTTTGTGTTGTATGCTTCATCGGGTTGGACCAGACAACAAATTGGTCCTCAACATATCGCATAAGTTCTTCTGCGATGGCCATCTCTTCCTCGCTGTCGCTATGGTTTTTAGCAATATCGCGAATAAGCGCATCGGCAGAAAAATGTGTCATATTAGAGTACTGTACCGAAATCGGAGCATCCTCAAACTGACCTTCCCAATGGAAAGTTTTAAGGCTTTCTGTGCGCAGATAGTTCATGCCGTTTTCGGCAAGTGTTTTCCATTTTTCTTCGCCCGTCGCACCATAAAGGGTGTAAAGGAAGCTGCAAATTGCGTGGGGAATACAGTAAGCGGACGAGGTTGGCTCACCCGTTTCCACCGAAACGAGCTGGTACCAAGTGCCGTTTTCGCAAACGTGCTCAAGATAATATTCGCCGATTTTGTAAGCGGCATCAAAATACTTCTTGTCGCCCACAACGTCATATAAAGCAAGATAAGCCATACCAGCATTTGCAGGATACAAAAGCATATTTTCGCTTTCTCTGTCCTTTGCGGATTGAGATATTCCCGCATAGAAATCCGTCTTCTTTTCGGGGTTGTGATATGTTGGCGGAAGTCCCTCAAGCGGTGAGCCCTTGGGTGCAGAAATTTTGAGCAAATAGTCTGCCGCGTTTACGGCTATGTTAAGGGCGGCATCCTTGTTTTCCGGGCTCAGTTTCGCATAGTTTACCATGCTTCTTACAATAGATGAGTTCATCTTTGCTATGTAGAGATAAAGTTCATAGCCTGAAGGTACTGCGTCCTTATCTTTCCAAAGCTGTACAATCGGCAGAGAAAAGCCATATTCATATGCACGCTTTGCACAGGTGCGGTAATCACAAGCGGCGGCAGGATAATTATCCTCAAAGGG
>CALDPI010000121.1 GCA_937912045.1 uncultured Clostridia bacterium | reverse complement strand
ATCATTCAAAAAACGCACCTTTGTCGGTAGACAAAAGTGCGTTTTTTGTTGGTGGAGGCGAGGGGAATCGAACCCCTGTCCAAAAATCTTTCGGCACAGGCATCTCCGAGTGCAGACGGTCTTTTATTCTCTGCTGACCGCACACCGTCCGTCAGGTTTGCGGCGCAAAAGCTCCTGCTTCATGGCAGTCGGTGGAGCTACCGACTGCTCACGTTCATCGCTTAATCGACACCCGTGCCCGACCGCGATACTTCGGGGTTGGATGGCAGCCTAATTAGGCTGCGAATGCAACTTTATTGTTGTCAGTTAATTTTAAATTGCGGATTTTAAAGCGGTTCCGCACCGCTACTCGCTTCCTGTGATTCAAAATCCCTGTCGAAACCTTTACGCCCCCATATCTTGAAGTAAGAAAGTAAGAGGTAAGAGGTAAGAAGTTATCTGTTCTGTTCTTTTATGGCGCGGCGAATATCCCTCTCCGCGTCCTTTTTGGCGGCAACGGCGCGCTTATCATAAAGCTTTTTACCGCGGCAAACACCAAGCTGCACCTTAAGGCGCGAGCCCTTGAAATAAACTGAGAGCGGAACAAGCGCTATTCCCTGCTGCTTGCAAAGGCCCAAAAGGCGCATTATCTCGCGCTTGTGAAGAAGCAGCTTCCTCGGGCGGAGCGGGTACTTATTAAAAATATTGCCGTGGTCATATGGCGCTATGTGCATCTGCTTTACGTACATCTCGCCGTCGTCCACCGAGCACCACGCTTCTTTAAGGCTTATACCGCCTGCGCGCACCGACTTAATCTCGGTTCCGGTGAGGGCGATACCGGCCTCCATAGATTCCTCCACAAAATATTCGTGAAAGGCTTTTTTGTTTGTTGCAACAGTCTTTAAATTTTTGTCCACCGATATCACCTCTTTCCTATTATACTACGCGGTGGTGTTGTTTTTTGTCGATTAAAAAGGGCCTGCAAGCAGACCCTTTCAAAAAAACTAATCTTCGTTTCTGGGGGTGGCTGTGGGAACCTGCTGCTTGAGTGCAGCGCGGGTCTTGCGAACTTCGCCGAGGTTTGCTGTGAGGTCCTCGTCTGCACGACGCATAATGTCATCAACAAAGTCCTGTGCGGCTTTGCGCATATTGCGGCTCTTGCCCTGTGCGGTTGCAATAATTTCTGCAGCCTTTTCCTGAGCCAGCTTTGTGATTTCTTCCTGCGATACCATTGCCTTTGCCTTTTCCTCTGCGGCGCGGATAATTCCGTCTGCCTCACGCTTGGCGTTGGTGATGATATCTGCGCGGTCGGCTACGATGCCGCGTGCCTGCTTAATCTCAGACGGGATGTTGAGGCGAATGTCGTCAACGATGGCGCGAAGCTTTTCAACGTCAACAACGGTCTTCTTTCCTGGGATTTTAATTCCTCCGTCCAACACTTCGTCTAACTGTTCAAGTAATTCATCAATACTCATATTTATTCATCCTTTCCTATAATCTTTCCAGAATATCTTCTCTAATCTGTTCAGGAACAAAGTCCTTGATATCCCCACCCATGCTGGCAATCTGCTTTACCATGCTCGAACTGAGGTACATATTTTCAGCCGCTGTGGTCAGGAATACCGTTTCAACCTCGGGGTTGAGTTTTTTATTTGCAAGTGCCATCTGAAATTCATACTCAAAGTCGGACATGGCACGAAGTCCCTTAATAATAACGTTTGCGCCCTTTTTTTGTGCAAATTCGGCAAGCAGGCCGTCATAATATTCCACCTGCACGTTTTCTAAGTCGCCCGTTACGGCCTTTATAAGCTTGACGCGCTCATCAGGTGTGAAGGAATATTTTTTCTTCGGGTTGACCATTACAACAACGATAAGCTTATCAAACATCGATGCTGCGCGACGGATAATGTCCAGATGGCCGACGGTTACGGGATCGAAACTTCCCGGGCAAACTGCAATGGAGCCTTTCATTGAACATTCTCCTCTCTGCGATAGACGGTGATAAAAATTTTGCCGTAGCGATAATCCTTAACCGCTGTGAAGCCGCCCACATTTGTCGGAACGGAGACGTCTGACGGATGCTCACAAAACATAACGCCGTAATCGCTCATACGCTTTGCAGTAAGCGTGAGTGCGCTTTCGTAAAAGCCTGCATAATATGGTGGGTCGATAAACGCGATATCAAAAACATCCGACGTGCCGCCGAGGTACATTTTATAGTCACGCTTTACCACCTGTGCTTTATCCAAAAGCCCCGTGACCTTTAAATTGCGGTTGATAACGTTCACCGATTCTGCCGAGGAATCCAGAAAAACCGCACTTTCTGCGCCGCGGCTGAGCGCCTCAATTCCCATTTGTCCGCTTCCGCCAAACAAATCGAGCACGCGTCTGCCCTCAATATCAAATTGTATTATACTGAAAACGGCCTCTTTTACGCGCTCTGCGGTGGGACGCACATCGTTCCCCGAAAGCGACGCAAGACGCGCACCTTTTGCGCTGCCTGTAATTACTCTCATATTACACCACCTATATACGATACTATTATCACACTATATATAGGTATTTGTCAACAAAAATTTCTTTTATGGGTTATTTTATAGTCTTTTTGGGAAAATATGTATTGCTATTGCCGGGGTAGTGTGTTATAATATTGTCAATCTTAAGTTTTACGATGGGGAGTATGGTCTTTTTTTCGTAAAACTCACAAAAACAAGGGGGATTGTCAATGGAATATTCACTCAGCTTTGTGTGTGCAATGGGTATTGGAACAGTTTTTATCGGACTTATTTCGCTGATAATAATCTGCTCCATAATCGGACTTTTCTGCCGTGCAGACGGAAAGAAAAAGGCGGCACAGACAGCCGCTCCCGTAGCACCTGTGACAAGCACACCGATTGAAAACAAACAAGAAATTCTGGCCGCAGTCGCCGCCGCCGTTGCAGAAGAGCTCGGCACCGACGTTTCGGCAATCAGAATTACATCATTTAAAAAACTGTGAGGTAGAAAAATATGAAAATGTACAAGGTTAACGTTAACGGAACTGAATATGAAATCACACTCGAGGTTATTGATGCTGCAGACGTAAAGCCTGCCGCCGCACCCGCTGCACCTGCTGCTCCGGCCGCTCCTGCTGCACCCGTAGCTCCTGCTGCCCCTGCCGCTCCTGCTGCCGCAGGCGGTGAAACGGTTGCCGCACCGATGCCCGGCACCATCCTTTCTGTAAACGTTGCAAACGGTGCCGCTGTTAAGAAGGGTGACGTTCTGCTCGTTCTCGAGGCTATGAAGATGGAAAACGAAATTATGGCTCCCTGCGACGGAACCGTTTCTTCTGTTCCCGTAACCAAGGGCGCAACGGTTAACACAGGCGACGTTCTCTGCGTTATCGCTTAATTTTTGGGGAATGGCTTATGTTAGAACAAATAATTGAATTTCTTAAAACCACCGGCTTTTTTATGCTGTTTGAGAACTTCCTTGCCGACACGGTAGTTGACGGTGTGGTTGTTGCCGCGGCAGGCTGGAAGACGCTTACCATGATTTTGGTTTCACTTCTGCTTTTGTGGCTGGCTATCAAAAAGCAGTTTGAGCCACTTTTGCTCATAGGCATTGCGTTTGGTATGCTGCTCACCAATCTCCCCGGTGCAGAAATGTACCATAGCGGACTTTGGAACGCATTTATGGACTCCGAATCGGAATTTTACCACAGCTACGGCAGAATCTTGGCCGAGGGTGGTCTGCTTGACATCCTTTACATAGGCGTTAAGACCTGTGTTTACCCCTGTCTTATATTCGTTGGAATCGGCGCAATGACCGATTTTGCTCCGCTCATTTCCAACCCCAAGAGCTTGCTTTTGGGAGCGGCCGCACAGGTTGGTATTTTCGTAACCTTTGTTGGCTGTGTTCTCCTCGGCTTCCCACAGGAAGCTGCCGCATCCATCGGCATCATAGGCGGTGCTGACGGTCCGACCGCAATCTTCACGACCAGCAAGCTTTATCCCGACCTTTTGGGTCCGATTGCCGTTGCCGCATACTCTTATATGGCACTTGTTCCCGTTATTCAGCCGCCAATTATGCGCGCGCTCACAACCAAGAAGGAACGCGCCATTGTTATGAAACCGCTTCGCACCGTTTCCAAGACCGAGAAGATTATCTTCCCCATTGCCGTTACAATCTTTGTGGCACTTCTCGTTCCGTCTGCAACACCGCTTGTCGGTTGTCTTATGCTTGGTAACCTTTGGAAAGAATCGGGCGTGGCTGAACGTCTTTGCAAGACAGCCCAAAACGAGCTTATGAATATTGTTACAATATTCCTCGGAATTTCCGTCGGCGCAACCGCAACCGCAACCTCGTTCCTCAATATGCAGACACTCAAGATTTTGCTTATGGGTGTTGTCGCATTCGGAATCGGCACTGCCAGCGGCGTGCTGCTTGCCAAGGTTATGAACCTATTCTCCAAGAACAAAATCAACCCGCTTATCGGTTCTGCAGGTGTTTCTGCCGTTCCTATGGCGGCGCGTGTTTCACAGGCTGAAGGACAAAAGGCTGACCCCTCTAACTTCCTTTTAATGCACGCAATGGGCCCGAACGTTGCAGGTGTTATCGGCTCTGCAATCGCGGCAGGCGTGCTGATTTCTCTCTTCTCGTAAGGAGGTAAAAAAATGGCACAAAAACTTCAAATTACAGATACAATTCTCCGCGACGCACACCAGTCACAGGCCGCAACACGTATGCGCATTGAGGATATGCTCCCTGCGTGTGAAATGCTTGACAAGGTTGGTTATTGGTCGCTTGAGTGCTGGGGCGGCGCAACGTTTGACTCCTGCATGCGTTTTCTCGGCGAGGACCCGTGGGAAAGACTGCGTGCTCTCAAAAAGGCAATGCCCAACACAAAGCTCCAGATGCTCCTTCGCGGACAGAATATTCTCGGCTACAGACATTATGCCGACGACGTTGTAGATGCTTTTGTTAAAAAGGCAATCGAAAACGGTATTGACGTTATCCGCGTGTTCGACGCTCTTAACGACACACGCAATATGGCTCAGGCAATGAAGAGCATAAAGAAATACGGCGGCATTTGCGAGGCTGCTATAAGCTATACCGAAAGCCCCGTTCATAACGAAGAATATTTCGTAAAGCTCGCCTGTGAGCTGGAAAAGATGGGTGCAGACGTTATCTGCATCAAGGATATGGCCAACCTGCTTTTACCGTATGATGCATATTCGCTTGTTAAAAAGCTCAAGGAAAACGTTGGCGTTCCGATTCACCTGCACACCCACAACACCACGGGAACGGGCGATATGACCAACCTTATGGCAGCCCAAGCAGGCGTTGACATTGTTGACTGTGCACTTTCTCCTCTTGCTAACGGCACCTCACAGCCGTCAACAGAGGCACTGGTTGCCACTTTAAAGGGAACCGAACGCGACACAGGCCTTGACCTCAACGCACTTGCAGAAATTGCAAAGCATTTCCGCACCGTTGCCGATAAGCTTAAGGCCGACGGCATCTTAGACCCCAAGGTTTTAAACGTTGACACCAAAACGCTTTTATATCAGGTGCCCGGTGGAATGCTCTCCAACCTGCTGTCACAGCTCAAGCAGGCCAATGCAGAGGATAAATTCTACGAGGTGCTCGCCGAAATACCCAACGTCAGAAAGGATTTCGGTTATCCCCCCCTTGTAACCCCCACAAGCCAGATTGTCGGCACACAGGCTGTGCTTAACGTTCTGTCAGGTGAGAGATACAAGATGATAACCAAGGAGTCCAAGGGACTTCTCCGTGGCGAATACGGACGCGTTCCCGGTCTTGTTAACGAGGACGTCAGACGCAAGGCAATCGGAAACGACACCATTATCACCTGCCGTCCTGCCGACCTTCTTGAGCCCGAGCTTGAGAAGCAGCGTGCAGAAGCAGGCGACCTTGCAAAATGCGATGAAGACGTTTTGAGCTATGCACTCTTCCCGCAGGTTGCGGCAAAGTTCTTAAAAGAACGCAACGAAAAGCGTGATGGCGGCGGTGTCAGAACACTTTATGTTGAAGATTTGACCTAATAAAAAAGGACGGCTTTCGGAGCGTTCAGTTAGGGATAATTCGTCTAAAACAGTGTCTTTTTGCAGTCTAATGTGTTAAAAAACCACAGTACGCGTCAGCGTTACTGTGGTTTTTCGCCTTTTATCCTATCAAAAATACATCTGTTTTAGATGCAAAGCAGTTTTGTAACATTAAATTTGTTTTGCTCTCGCAGTTGCAAATCCGCTGATATACTTTGTGTCTTTCAAGGATTTGCAGCAATGAGGCGGAACAAATTTATGTGAAAAACCGATTTCTCCCTAATTGAACGCTCCGACGGCCGTCCTTTTTAGTTAATAACTATATCTGATTCAAAAAACTCGTACGATTTCGGAACGAGTTTTTATTTTATCTCAAACAATAAAATCAATATTATTTGTTAAGAATTATAAAAAACCATCAAAATTACGATAATTTGCACTTTTTGTCCAAATATATATACTTTATTTCTTGATTTTGTTTTATTTGCCGCGTTATAATATATTTGTTAGATTGGAGTTGTTTTGGCAAATACAATTTTTCAATCGTAAAGATTATGCCACCATTAAATATTAAAAGGAGTTGACTAATTGTGAAAAGCACAAAGAAAATTCTTTCCTTAGCACTCACCCTCGCAATGCTCCTGTCGGCAGTGTTCTGC
>CALDPI010000120.1 GCA_937912045.1 uncultured Clostridia bacterium | reverse complement strand
AATCTACCGTAGCCAATGACTGTACCATTACCCAGCCCTTAGGAAGCTTTGCTTCCATGATTTTATCAATGCCCCAGGTACCATTATATTCGATAAATACCTGCTCAGGCTTATATGTGTCACTAATTTCCTTTAATTTGGCATCCGTAAATTCTTCTTCGGACTCAATGGTAACCAATGAAAAATTTACTGTTTTTAGTTTTGCCTCATCATATTCCACGTCTCCGTCTTCACACATGATGATAACACCTTTTCCGCCTTCGCCGAAATTGTTTTCAAATAAAGTCTCCTGTATCAAAGACGTCTTTCCACTATCCATAAATCCGGTAAAAAGATATACCGGTATTTCTTGAACTGCCATAGTTGTTCCTCCTGACTATTATGCAATTTCAAATAACTCTAACAATTTGTGCTCATCCATATCTGTTCCGATTACACAAAGTCTTCCTGTATAATCAGGCTGTCCTTCGCGAAGTTCGTATTCACCAGGAACCATGTCAAAGTAAATCCATGTACCATCTGTACCTTCTACCATACCTTTTGCACGAAGGATGGTTCCATAATCTTCTGTGTCACAGAAAATCTTAAGGATTTCTTCGATGCGAGCGCGGTCAAATTTATGTGGAGTTTCCTTGCCCCAGCTTGTAAATACATCATCTGCATGATGGTGGTGATGATGTCCATTATGATTTTCTTTTACATGACATTTAGTATCTTTGCATTCTTCATTTTCTTCACCGTTCTTCCGATTATCGCTGCAATTTTGCTCAGCTTTACAGATTTTAATATGCTTGAGCTGCCAAGTTTTGTAGGACTTGAAAACTACAAAAGATTAATTCTTGATGATGAAATATTTGTCTTGGCGCTTAAAAACACGCTTGTTTTAGCCCTGATTAACGGCCCTGTCAGCTATCTTGTTGCTTTCTTTATGGCTTGGCTTATTAATGAAATGCCAAAATATTTGCGTGTGTTTATGACACTTGTATTTTACGCACCGTCCATTTCAGGTAATATTTATTTTATTTGGACATTCCTCTTCAGCGGAGATGCCTATGGTTACATAAACGGTGTACTGCTTTCGTGGGGAATCATTAAAGAGCCGATTTTGTGGCTTAACGACACGTCAACTGCGATGTTCGTTGTTATATTAGTTCAGTTCTGGACATCTTTGGGTGTCAGCTTCCTTGCCTTTATTGCAGGTTTCCAGTCTGTTGATAAGGGTCTTTATGAAGCTGCGGCTATTGACGGTATCCGCAACAGATTTGAAGAATTATGGTATGTTACAATACCAAATATGAAGGAAATGCTCCTGTTTGGTGCTGTTATGCAGATTTCCAACACCTTCTCTGTTGGTGCTGTTACTGATGCTTTGACAGGCGGCGCAAACAGTGTTGCCGGTTCAACAATAACCATCATTAACCACATGGGCGATTACGGCAGCGTGAGATATGAAATGGGATACGCTTGTGCTATTGCTGTTGTTTTATTTGCAATGGTTTATCTCAGCAAAAAGCTTATCTTCCGTCTCTTGAAATGGTAGGTGGGTTAATATGCAAATGATTGATAATACTTCTGTAAAAATCAGAAATAAAGCCGTTCGCAAGCGTGTTAACCGCTCTGCTTTCGGAACAATTTTTCTTGCTGTTGTTTTAGCTATTTTCGGTACTTTTATGGCGTTGCCGATGGTTTATATTATTTCCAACGCCTTCAAACCGCTTGAAGAAATTTTCCTTTTCCCACCGCGTCTTTTTGTTCAAAATCCAACCTTAGATAACTTCAAAGGTATGGGCGATTTGATTTCAAATATGTGGATATCCTTTGAGCGTTATTTGTTTAACAGTGCTTTTGTTTCGATTGCTGGAACAGGACTGTATCTGTTAATTGCAACACTTGCGGCATATCCGCTTGCCAAACACAAATTCCCCGGCCAGAAATGGATGAATGAACTTATTACCGTTGCACTTATGTTCACATCTTCGGTAACAGGCCTTGTTCAGTATCTTTTAATGGCTATGATTGGAATGATAGACACATATGCTGCAATGATTTTTCCAAGTCTTGCAAGCACAATGGGTGTTTTTCTTTGCGTTCGTAATTTGGTGTCAATTCCCGACAGTATGCTTGAAGCAGGCAGAATCGACGGTGCGGGCGAATTTAAAATCTTTTATCAGTTGGTTTTACCAAACATTCGCCCCGTTCTCTTCACAATGCTTATCTTCCAGTTCCAAAGCATGTGGAATATTTCACCGAGTAATGTTATATATAGCGAGCCTTTAAAAACTTTGCCACTTGCAATATCACAAATTGCATCTGCAGGTATTTCACGTGCAGGTGTTGGCTCTGCCGCGGCTCTTGTAATGATGATTCCGCCGATTTTTGTTTTCGTACTGGCTCAAAGCAACGTTATGGAAACAATGGCGAACTCAGGTATTAAGGAGTAAGGGGGGACAGTATGACAAAAAGAATTTTTTCATTCATTTTAGTTTCAATTTTACTATTGACTCCCTTTACCGCAAGTGCCGCTAACAGTCAGAGTTATACTTATACCTCAGATAATGAACCAACCCGCGTTCCGGCGCCCTATGAGACAAGCGCTGTTATTACAACACAGCTTGGACTTTCTGAACCGCAGGATATGGCTGTTGCAAATGACAGTATTTATGTTTTGGATTCGGGGAATCATAGAATTTTGGTTTTATCGGCTTCTGATTACAGCCTTTTGCGTTCAATAACATTCACTAAAGACGGCGTACCCTATGATACACAGGAGCTCACTGGTATTTGTGTTGATGGTGCAACACTGCTTGTTGTTGACCACAGCGGTGAAAAGATTTTCCGCACCGATATGTTTGGTGCTGTTCTGCAAGAATATACTTCACCCTATGATGAAGATTCTGAAGGTCACCGTTGACAGAACAGGCTGCCTTTACGTGCTTTTGGATACGGAATACCGCGGTCTTATGATTTTAGACCCAACCGGTGAATTCCGCAACTATTTCGGCAGCGTAAACGTTACCGTTACAGCGAGCGTTCTGGCAAATATGTTCTGGCGTAATTTTATGACTGAGGAGCAAATTGAAACCAGTAGCCAGTATGTTCCCGGTGGATATTCTAACGTTACAAATGACGGTAACGGCTTTATATATACCGTTCGCGGTTCGAGTGATAGTAAGGAAGAACTCATCTGTAAGCTCAATCCGTCAGGTACAAACGTTTTAAGTTATACCGGTCACTTTGGTGATGTTAACACAAAGACGGCAACCTCTTTTACTGCACTTGCAGTCGACGATAAAAGCATCATAACAGCCCTTGATGGTGCCAATAAGCATCTTTTCCAGTATTCGCCCGACGGCGAACTGCTCTATATTTTTGGCTCTGCTGCCTATAAGGACGGAACTAATAATATGACGCAGGACGGCACTTTTGTAACACCTGTTGATATTGAGTATAATGGTGATGAACTTTTAGTGCTCGACCGTGATGCTAACAGCATTACTGTAATGAATGCCACAAAGTTTGGCACGCTCGTGCAGGAGGCAACAATGCTTCACAGAAAGGCATTTTTCGATGAAGCAGGTGAAATCTGGAAGCAAATTCTTGATATTGACAGCAACTATGAAATGGCCTACGTTGGTCTTGGAAAGGTTGCAGAGGCTTCCGGTGAATACAAGCAGGCAATGGAATATTACAAAATCAGTAATAACAAAAAGTATTATTCCTCTGCTTTTAAAAAGTTTCGTGCCGAGGTTATTCGTGCCTCGTTCTATTGGATTATTCTCTTTATCGTTCTGATTTTTGTAGGTTTTGCTGTTTACAAAAAGGTTAATAAAGGGAAAAAGACAAAGAAAATATCGCTCGAGCACGGCGGAAAGCTCGGTTATGTATTTTATACCGTTTTGCACCCGTTTGACGGATTTGCGGAACTTCGCTATAACCAAAAATATAGCGTAAAATATGCCACAATAATTGCCGCACTTTACTTCTTTGTTTCTTGCTTGAATTATAACTACAACGGATATATCTTCAACAGTGATTCAGCCGATGATTTTAATATGTGGATTGTTTTCTTCTCAACCGTTGCTGTTGTGCTGCTCTTCTGCCTTTCCACGTGGTTATTAACAACTTTCTTGGAAGGTAAAGGAAAATTCAGCGAGATTTGGGTTGTTACGTGTTATTCACTTATTCCGTTGGTTGCGGTATCCGCCCTGTCGCTTGTACTTTCAAACGTAATGTCTGCCGATGAGTCATTTTTCTATTATGCACTTCAGACAATCGGCACTGGTTGGACTTTGATACTCATATTTATCTCTAACGGCAAACTGAATCAATACGGTTTTAAAAAGAATATTGCAAGCATAGTATGTGCGCTTATCGGAATGCTGATAATTGTGTTCTTGATGTTCTTGTTCTTTAACCTATGGACGCAGTTTATCAACTTTATCGGTTCTTTATATGACGAAATTACATACCGTCATCTTGCAGCATCATAAGAAAGGAGAGGCTTAATTTGAATAATAAATTACAACGCATTTTTGCCTTATTCCTTTCTTTGCTTGTGTTGCTTACAATCGGAAACTTTTCTGCTTTCGCAGAAGAATCCGACGACTTAGAGGATTTCTTCAGCAGCCTTTTGGGTGATGAAGAAACTGAGGTTGAGGAAGAAGTTGTTATCGTTCCCAACAGCGACGAAGAAGCGCTTAATGCCGCAATTTCCAAGAACACTGTCATAGCTCTTGAAAATAATGCTGTACGCCTTCAGGTCGATAAATCGACGGGAAATCTGTACGTTACCGATAAAGCGTCATCAAAGCTTTGGACCTCTAATCCGTTTGATGCACAAAAGGATACCCTCGCAAGCGGTGTTACACGCACAAACCTTCTTTCACAGATTATTGTTACATACATTGAGGATAAAAATCTTTCAAGCGTTAACAATTACGTTGCTTCAACAGGACGTGACGGCGCAGAGTATTCGGTTGACGGCGACGTTATAAGAGCAACCTATACATTTGTTAATGAAGAGTTTGTTGTTCCTGTCGAATATTCCATTACTGAAAACGGCTTTAAAGCGGATATTATTTTTAAGGATATTAAGGACACCGCTAAAAGACGTGTTCATAAAATTGAATTACTGCCGTACTTTGGCGCTGCAGGTCAAACAGACGAGGGATATATGCTTATTCCTGACGGCTGTGGGGCGCTTGTTGAATTAAACAGCAAAAAGGTTGATAATTTTCCTTACGAAAAGGCTTTTTACGGCGGAGATAAGGGAATAACGCCCAACGTTTCCACAACCAAGGATAAAAGTCTTTTACTTCCTGTATACGGAATAAAAAACGGTAACAGTGCCTTTGTTGCTACCATCCTTTCGGGTGCGGAAAACGCTTCGCTTTATGCCTGCGTTGCAGGAAAGCAGAGCAATTATAACCGTATATATACAGAGGCTGTTTACAGGGTTTATGATACAGTTGACCTTAAAGACTCTGTTGGTAAGTCTGTTTATGCAAAATACACCGCCATAAACGCCACAGAGCTCGATAAATACAGCGTGTCATACACATTATTAAACGGCGATAAAGCAAGCTATGTTGGTATGGCTGATGCCGTTCGTGAGCAGCTGAAAAATTTGGGTATGGAAAAAACCGAAGAAGATAATATTAATCTCTTCCTTGATTTTTACGGCGCCACGCTTAAAGAAAGAGCATTTTTGGGTCTTCGTTATACCGGCGTACAAAAGCTCACCACCTTTGAGCAGGCAAAAAGCATTTTGAAAAAGCTTTCTAAACAGGGTGTTGATTCTGTTAAGGCCGGATATCGTAATTTCAGTTCTTCTGAATATAACTATAAGCTTGCCAGCAAGGTTGCTCCCGCTTCAAAGCTTGGCGGTAAAAAGGGCTATAAGAGTCTTCTCTCATATGCAGAGAAAAACAATGTGGAAATATACCCATACGCTGATTTTGTCACGTTCGCAAAGAACGGAAACAGCTATTGGTCTTTTTCCGATGTTGTATTGGGGCTTGAGCTTAGCATGACAAAGCGCTTTGAATATACAATTAACGAAGGAATACCGGATGAAAGCAAGTCTCCTTGGTATCTTGTTGCAGGAAACCGTTTTGTCGATGCTAAAAAACAAATGCTGAAATCCCTAAATAAATACGACAGTACGGGTGTATTATTTGACCGCTCTGCAAGTTACGTATATAACGATTTCAGCCCAAAAGGCTATCAAGCGACAAAAACCGTTGCTGAAATGCAAAAAATTTACAAGGCGATTAAAAAGCAGGGTCAAAAGCTTATGCTTTCTGCGCCAAACGCGTATTCTTTAATTCACGCAGATACGGTTACTGATTTGCCGATGACATCAAGTCAATATTTGATTTTTGATAAAGATATACCTTTTATTCAAATGGTTTTGAAAGGTTATATCCCTTATTCAAGTGAAGCACTTAATATTGATGGTGTATCTGATATTACCATTCTTCAAATGATTGAAACTGCAAGTCAGCCTAAGTTTGCGGTGATTTATGAAGAGGGAAAAGAACTTCTCAGAACAGATTTGGATTATCTGTACGGTGCGACCTTCTCATCGTGTGAAGATACATTGGTTTCTTATTATAAAACCTTGTCGTCCGTTTGGGATAAAATCGGCGATGCATCAATGATTTATCACGCGGAAAATAATGAGTTGGTTTCTGTAAAATACAGTAACGGCATCACTATACACATAAATTATGCCAAAACTGAACAAACCGCTGCAGACGGCACAACCATTCCGTCGCTTGGCTATAAAATCGTAGGATAGGGGGAAGCAAAAATGAAAAGAAAACCTTTATCTGTTGAACGTCGTCAGGCGCGTGCTGGCTGGATTTTTGCTCTGCCTTGGATAATCGGTCTGGTATATTTCTTTATTGTGCCTTTTATCCAGTCAATATGGTATTCGTTTAACGACGTAAAAATTGCCACCGACCAATTAGGCTTGGCATACACATTTACGGGGCTTGAAAACTACAAATATATGCTTCTGCGCGAATCAAGCTTTAATCAGTCGATTGTAACAACACTCACCGATTTGTTATATACCGTTCCTGTTGTTTTGGTTTTCAGTATGTTTATCGCATTACTGCTTAACCAAAAATTCAAGGGCCGTATGTTTATGCGCGGCATATTCTTCTTGCCGGTTATAATAGCTTCGGGTGTGGTTATTGATATAATTCGTACAGACGTGTTTGCTCAGAACACCCTGTCAGACACTCAGTCCATCTTTCAAACAGGGGCGATTGAGGTAGCAATGTCACGAATTGGACTGCCCGAACAAATTGTTGGTCTTATAACGGGTGTTACCAGTGGTATTTTTGATTTATCATGGGCCTCGGGAATTCAAATTCTTCTCTTCATCAGTGCATTGCAGGGAATACCAACCTCGTATTATGAGGCGGCTTCAATCGAGGGTGCAAACGCGTGGGAATGCTTTTGGAAAATCACCTTTCCCGTCCTTTCACCGACAAGTTTTCTCGTAACGATTTATACTATTATAGATTCCTTTGTTGACGTTTCTAACCCCGTAATGCAAAAGATACTTGAACGCTTTGATTCGCTGTATTACGGAATGGCGTCGGCATCTGCGGTTATATATTTTGTTGTAATAATGTTGGTAATCGGACTTATTGCTTTGATTTTCTCAAAGCGTTTGTTCCATAACAGTTAAGGGGGCTTTTATATGTTAAAAAAACAATTATTAAGTCCTCAGCAGGCATTCAAATTAAAACGAAATATTCCACATATTCTGTTTGTCATTTTTAGAACTCTTTTCTTTATTGGAATGGCATATGTTGTTTTGTATCCCGTTCTTGTAATGATTTCACGTGCGTTCCGCACACCTGACGATATGTTGAATCCTCAGGTTGTATGGCTGCCGCAGAATTTCACTTTAGATAATTTTAAAATCGTTGCTGAAATGACCGATTTCTATGGCACCGCGCTCTTCACCGGAAGAATCGCCATAATATGTACTATTTTCACAATGGTTACCTGTTCAATGGCGGGTTATGCCCTCGGCAGATACAAAATGAAGGGCAAAATCATTCTGATGACACTCGCAATTTTAACTATTGTTGTGCCTATTCAAACCTATCTTATACCGATTTTCTTCCAGTTCAGATATTTTGATTTCTTCGGCTTTGGAAGCCTTTTTGGGCTTTTCACCGGTGAAAAAATGGTGGTAAATCTAAGCGGAAGTGAAATATCTTATTATTTACTGTCGGCTTTCGGTATGGGTATCCGTTCAGGACTTTTTGTTCTGCTTTTTTACCAGAATTTCCGCGGTCTTCCAAAAGAACTTGAGGATGCCGCAAGAATTGACGGCTGTAATGAGGCAACGGTATTTTTGAGGGTTATGATGCCTAACGCAGGTGCACCATATCTTGTAACCTTAATTCTTTCGCTTGTTTGGTATTGGAACGATACCGTATATGGTACAATACTACTCAGAAAGTTCCAGCCGCTTGCTGTAAAAATCGGCGACTTGAAGAATATAATCGCTTCTTCATTTATGGGGTTACAGCAATACGGAATAGAGCCAAACGGCGTTTCCGAAACAGTAATTTATTTTGCTGCCGCTCTTATGTTTATTTTAATGCCGCTTATTATGTACTTAATTGCACAAAAATTCTTTATGCAGAGTGCAGAGCGTAGCGGTATTGTTGGATAGATTATCAATCGATACCTTTATAAAATTTTTAAGGGGAATAAGGCAATGAAAAAACTAAACAAACGCATTCTGGCACTTGCCCTTTGCTTTTGCGTGTTGGCTGCGCTCTTCATTCCGCTTTCCGTTAGTGCGGAAAACGATGAGCAAACGGCTAAAAACAATCTTATATCCGCCTGGACGGCGCTTGCTGCAGACAGCAAAACCGAAAAGGTTGTTATTGCCACGCCTAATGCTAGCACAAACGATGCAGACGGCAATCCTAAACTGAGAACTGAGGTAACCGCACAGACAACTGTTGCGGGGCTTACCGATGTTTCCGTGCTTGGTCCGTATTATATGGATAAAATCAAGTTCACACAGGGCGATAGCACAAGTTCGCGCGGTTGGAACTATATCGTTGGTTTTTCAACTGTCGATTCGACAATTAAACTAAAAGATTTTAGTACAATATATTTCTATGCTGCGAGCTTTAACGGTGCAAGTCATTGCTCTGTTAATATGACCTTGCAGATTGATAACGGCAATACGTTAACATCATATCCTTATACTAACGGTGCTTCTTGGAGAAAAATCACGATTTCTCCCACCAAGGATGCAATAGGCGCTGGATTTAAGTTCTTGGTTAACAGCGGAAGCACCCTGACACACATGTCTTTTGGTTCTATTATTGGCGAAAAATCTATCGCAGGACCTGCGTTACCTGCAGATTATGTCAATATGTCGCTGTTTGAACTTATAACCGCGGCTAATGAAATCGATTACGAGGGTTATAGCACCTCTGACGATTTCAAAAACGCCCTTAATGCTGCTAAATCTCTCTTTAGTGAAGAGGATGTTAAGTATAACGAGCTTGTCGCTGCTTGGAAGGCCCTTTCAACCGAAACAAAGGTTGTAAAGGACGTTTTGGCTGTTCCTTCGACAACACTTTTGGATGCGGATGGTGCAGCACATAATTTTATAACCGTAGACGCCAATACAGCAATAAACGGAATAACCGATAACTCTGTCTTGGGTACGCATTATGTTGATAGAATTAAGGTCACAAAGGGAACCTCAACAGCTTCTCTTGACAGCAAATATGTTATCACCTTTTCAACCGTTGATAATAACGTTAAACTCAAGGATTATACTTCCATATATTTCTATGCAGTCACCTATAACGGCACTGCAATTAAAAATGTTGGTCTCACATATCAGATAGACCACGGCACAAATAAGACGGGTTATCCGTGGACTCAAGCAAGCGGTTGGGCTAAAATTTCGATGAGTGCTTCTGCCGATAAAATCGGTGCAGGCTTTAAGTTCTGGATTAATTCCTCCCAGACACTTACTCATATGTCCTTCGGCTCAGTAATCGGCGAGAGAAACGTCTCAGGTCCTGCATTGCCGACAGACTATGAGGATATGTCTCTTCTTGAGCTTGTTTCGGCAGCTAAGGATGTTGACACTTCAGGGTTCCCTTCAACTGCTAATTTTAATGCAGTTTTAGCAGATGCTATTGCGGCCTTAGACCCGGAAGAATATGCCTTTAGTGAGTTGGTTGCCGCTTGGAAAGCAATCAATTCTGAAGAAAAAGTTGGCAAAGAGGTTATTGCCGTACCAAACGAGCAACTCACAGACGCTGATGCGGCTTCTGTTAATCGCACCGAAATCAAAGCCGATACGGTAGTGCCTGATTTTACTCTTGACAAATCGCTTTTGGGTACATATTTTGTCAATAAGCTTAAATTTGCAAAAGGTAGCACCGCCGCGTCACTCGGTTGGAATTTTATAATCAAGTTTAAAACTGTTGATAAGAATGTAAAACTCACAGAGTATAGTGACATTTATTTTTACGCCATCAGCTACAACGGTGCCAGCACCTGTTCCGTTGGTATGACGTATCAGATTGACGACGGAAATAATGCACTGGGATATCCTTGGACTACTTCTACAAATTGGACAAAAATTTCGCTTGCTCCCACAAAAGATGCAATCGGTAATGGTATTAAATTCCTTGTTAACGGCGGCGAAACCATTACTCATATGTCTTTTGGCTCGGTAATTGGTGAGAAGATTATGAAAGGCGCACCACTTCCGAATGGTTATGACAAAATGTCAATTTCCGCTCTCGTTGCTGCCGCAAAAGCTATTGACTATCAAGGCTTTGCCTCGTCAAATAGATTTATTGCCGCATTAAACAATGCAGAGACTTTTGCCGATAATTCAGCAGAACTTCGCCAAAAGCTTGATACCGCTTGGAAAAATATTGGTATCAGATATTATGAAGAAATTGCTGTTCCGAGCGAAACCTACGTTGGAAGCGATGGCGCAACATATAACAGAACCGAAATAAGTGATGCCACAACGATTACTGATTTGGCAGATAAAACTTTGCTTGGTTCATTTTATGTGAATAAGCTTGCGGTAAGCGCTCCCAACAGTTCTGAGTCACTTGGTTGGAATTATGTTATTAATTTTACAACGGTTAAAAAGGAAACTCAGTTGTTAAAATATGATATGGTATATTTCTATGCCAATGCATATAACGGCAATAATACAGTTCCTGTCAGAATTACAACACAAATCAACAACGGCGGTAACTGCACTAATTACGGTGAAACAAATGGTGTAGGTTGGACAAAGCTCTCTATGACGCCGACGAGCAATGCTATAGGAAGTGGCTTTAAGTTTGCCATTGAGCCTGAACAGAACGTAACAAACGTTTCGTTCGGTTCGGTATTCGGCTCATACGTTGTTAAGCCTGAGTATCCCGAAAACGCAGATAAACTTTCTTTTATTGAGTTTGTAGCTGTTGCTGATAACTGTGATATGACCGGATTTGATGCGACAGAATTCAATGCTGCTCTTGACGAGTGTAAAGCACTTATTGAAAACCGTCGCAAAGCAGTGACAGATGTTTTAACCGCTGCATCACAAACGTTGCCTGATAACGTTGATGCTTTGAGCGTTCAGGAACTTGTTGCTGCGGCAAGAGCGTATGATATCGAGAATAAAACTCAGCATAGCAATCTTGGTCGTGCAATATGGATGCTTAACCTTTTAACCGATGAGGGTCCTGTGCTTGATGCTCTTGTCGGTGCGAATACGCTCCAAGAAGAGGTTCACGGCATTGGAGAGTGCCACCTCCTCGGCTCTCG
>CALDPI010000119.1 GCA_937912045.1 uncultured Clostridia bacterium | reverse complement strand
CACTCAACCACACGGTCGGTGATAATTCCTCTATCACGTTCGGTATAATATTCAAGAAGTGGTTTGAGTTCGGTTATAATCTCTTTTTCTGTAATCTGCGGCATTACAAGTTGTTTTCCGAAAAGTGTGCGAGCGGTATTCATTTGCCTTGTAAAACTCGTATTAAAGGGTCTTGCAACTAAATCTTTTATGAGGGCTTGCGGCGAGATATCCATTGGTGAAAACTGTACATTTGAAAGTAATCCCGCTCCGTTATCAAAAATCGGGCAGTATTTGAATTTTCCATTTTGCTCAATTACCGCTATATTGTTCAGGTGGCGATCGTCATTTAGAAACAGTGCATCCACCTCGAAAAGCAATGTGAGATACTGTGGAAATTCTTTAAGCCCTGTATAGTCAGCAGTTGCTTCTGCAAGATACTGAATACGCTTTTTGTCGCTACTAAGCCTTTCCAACTTTTCTTTTAAGGAAGTGCCGAGCTGACGAGAGAACAAATGGCTGAGCGTAATAATAGATTGACCGTCCTTCAAAAAGTTCTCGCTTGAGCAACCCGTTCTGTCTCTGCCATGAACATTAAGCCGTTCCATCTCATAGCGCGCAAAAGAAAACGGTGTATCGCTCTCGATATTGCTTTTTTCAAGCAGTTTGGATATAACCGTTTCGGTTAATGCTTCATATCCGAATTGATCGAGCTTATACCATTTATTTGTATCAATATCAAACCATTTTTCCTGATTGCCCTTCGAAGATGTTTCGGCAACTTTTTCGTTAGTTACAAGTTTAACTGTCACGGGTTCTCCTCCAATTTAATCCATTGGTCATCTTCTGCCATTCTGCCGCTTGTTTTTTTGATAATTTCAATCGGATTATATTCTTCTACTCCAATTGTTTCCAAATACTCTCTGATACCGCTGCGGCTTCTTGGCACACAACGTTCCTCTAAAAAGTTTTGAAAATCCTCCCAAGTAGGCACGTCGTTTTTACCAAATGCGGTCTTTACGATATGCTCGGTTGTGTTTTCAACAGACAATGTTTCATCCGTAAAATCAGCAATAATTTTGGTACACAAAATTTCACCGTCATAAAACTCAAATTGAACGAGCTTATGACCGAGCAATTTTTTCTTTTCTAAATATTCAGCCATAGACAAATGCGGTGAAATAATAATCCTTTCACCGTCAAAAGCTATTTCCATTTTAGAATCCGTAAGTCCAAGTTCGGCAACCCATTTACTAGGTAAGGATACCTTATAGGTTTTAGAGTCTTTACCGGCAGTTCCGCCCGCTTTGCCTACGATTAGTTTTGCTATTCGTCTTTCCATACTATCACCATAAGAATTATAGCATATTCGTAACGAATAGTCAAGGTTTTGCTTTTAAGATGAGATATGTATTTTAGTGGTTCTATTCAGTCTTTAAAGTAGATTTTAATAACACTCGGGAACATCAAGGGAGGTTGGCGTAAATCTTAAGCAGGGTTACAATGGTGACCTTACTTCTAAGCAGGCTGGCTCTATCGGCGGTCAGATGGTTAAAAAGATGATTGAGTCTTACGAAAACAGCATTAAGTAATTAAGGCTAAAGTATAAAAGAAACGGCTCCAAGCGGAGCCGTTTCTTCTTATTATTGATACTTCTTAAATTCAGCAAATTTCTCTGCCCATTCTTCTGTTCCGTTAGGTGTGAAGGTTTTGATATCTGTGCTGTTTATGATGACGTCCTTTGCCTCTGTTTCGTCCTTAATCATACCAAAGGAAAGCATCTGAACGACGATGTTGCCCGTTACGGTTGCCTCGACAGGTCCTGCAACAACGGTTTTTCCGCAAGCATCGGCTGTCATCTGGCAGAGCAACTCATCCTTGATGCCGCCGCCAATCATATATATTTTTTCAAATCTCTTGCCTGAAATAGCCTCAAGCTCCTCAATGGCCATACGATATTTCATTGCAAGACTTTGATAGATACAGCGCAAAATTTCGCCCATTCCGTTCGGAACATACTGTCCTGTTTCGCGGCAGTAATCAACAACACGCTTAGGCATATTACCGGGGGGATTGAAAATAGGTGCATCGGGGTTGATAAAGCACTTAAACGGCTCTGCTGCACGTGCGCTGGTTTCCATCTCGTCAAACGAAACGTTAAGTCCCTGACGCTTCCATTCGCCGCGTGACTGCTGTATAAGCCACAGACCAATTATGTTGCGCAGATAACGGATTTTTCCGTCGTGCGCACCCTCGTTTGTGAAACCGACGGTGCAGGACTCGGGCGTTGTAATGGGCTCGTCGTTAACGGTTCCGAGAAGCGACCAAGTGCCACAACTTATATATGCATAATCCTTCTCCTTTGTGGGAACAGCAGCAACTGCAGATGCGGTATCATGTGTGGGAGCGGCGATAACAGGTACGCTCTCACAGTGGAGCTCCTCACAAATTTCGGGCAAGAGATTTCCATATACCTCACCTGGATGTATCATCTTGGGGAATAAATCTTTTCTGATGCCAAGCTTATCAAGAAGCTCTGTGCTGATTTCTCTCTTTTTTGCATCAATCAGATTTGTGGTTGATGCATTAGTGTATTCAAGGCGCTTTTCTCCCGTAAGCATATATGCAAAAAGGTCGGGCATTAACAAAGCGGTTTCGGCCTGTGCGAGCACCTCGGGACGATATTTGGTAAGGTAATAAAGCTGATAGAGAGTATTGAAATTCATCTTCTGTGTGCCTGCAACGGAATAAATTTCTTCCTCCGGCACTACGGAAAATACTTCCTCAGGAATTCCCTCTGTTCTCGCGTCGCGGTAGTGAACGGGATTTCCGATAAGCTCGCCGTGCTTATTGATAAGACCAAAGTCAACGCCCCAGGTATCAATAGCGATTGAATCAAAACCTCCATCCTGAACGGCAAGAACTATTCCCTGCTTGATTTCGTGGAAAAGTCTTAAAACGTCCCAGGAAAGCATTTTTCCGACAAGGACGGGGTCGTTTGAAAAACGATGAATTTCTTTAATCTCAATTTTTCCATCTTTAAGCTCGGCAATCATTGCTCTTCCGCTTGAAGCGCCAAAGTCAAATGCCAAAATTCTTTTTGATTCCATTTTTATTCCTCCAATAATTTTGAATATTTTTTAAATATGGTCACATAATATAATCGGGACCATAAAAGGAGTTGAAATATATGCTTGACAGAATTTGTCTTATCCTGACAATAATAGGTTCTCTTAACTGGGGAAGTGTTGGTCTGTTCCAGTTCGACATCGTCGCTTGGTTGTTTGGCGGTGCCGACGCGCTCATCAGCAGAATAATTTACACCGTTATTGCTCTTGCGGGCGTATGGTGCATATCACTCCTCTTCAGAGAAAGAGATAACGTAGTCAAAAACGTTGACTGATAACAGGTGCAGCCTATCACTGATGGGCTGCATTTGTTTTTTCTAAAATAACCTTTTGCTTTGCGGTATCAAATGCTATATCGCCGTTTTCACAGGTAACGTATAAGGTTATATCTCGCTGCCTGAGCCGATTTACAAATTCCTCGTTCGGAAATTCAAACCTATTATCCTCGCCGCAGAAGCAAACACAGTACTTAGGCGATATATAGTCCAGAAACTCGTCACAACTACTGCTTTTACTGCCGTGGTGTGATGCTTTCAAAACGTCGAACCTCGAAAGCACTCCTGCGTTTAACATTTCGCGCTCGACTGTGCTTGAAATATCACCACCGAAGAAAAAGCGCATTCCGTCGCATTCGGCCTTAATCACAAGAGACGAATTGTTGCCGCTTTGCTTTTCTGAAGTCCAGAGCACAGAAAAAACTGTGCTTCCAAAGAAGATTTTATCATTTCTATTCAAATAAATCACTTTGGTTTCATCACTTAACGAAGCAATTAAATCCAAATAGGTCTCGTCTTCCCTGTCAAGCGAGCTTGAGAGATAAATGCTATTGCAATCAAAGTTTTCTAAAATGCGGTCAATTCCGCCTGCGTGGTCGCTGTGAAGGTGGCTCAAAATTATACCGTCAAGCGTTTCAACGCCATAATGGCGCAGTTTGCTTTCAACAGCAAAACCGTCGTCGGCATTATTACCTGTGTCTATAAGGAAAAATTTTCCCTCATTCTCAAACAGTGTGCAATCGGCCTGACCGACGTCAAGAAAACGGACGCAATTATTCTTTTCGCCAACAAAAAATGCTTGCAGCTTTTCGGTATATCCAAGATAATCGGCAAAAATCAGAAGCGCCAACGCCAAAAGAACTGTTACAAAAACGTATGTTAAATTTTGGGACGGACGCTCTTTATTCTTCATCGGACATTGCCTGACGCTCTTGCAGCTGTGCCTTTGAAATCAGAACCTGACGCGGCTTTGAGCCCTCGTACGGGCCGACTATTCCGCGCTCTGCCATTTCGTCTATTATTCTTGCGGCACGCGCATAACCAAGGCGCAATTTGCGCTGTAAAAGTGAGGTTGATGCCTGTCCTGCATCGACCACAACCTCGATTGCACTTTGCAGCATCGGGTCGTCGGAGGGACCATCCTCCGAAAGACCTGTCTTCTGTTTTTTCTCAACAGCCGCCTGTCTTTCGATTTCGTGCATAACGTCTTCGTCGTATGAGGTGGTGTGGTCAGCCTTTACATAATCCACAACGTTTTCAACCTCTTCATCACTTACAAAACAGCCTTGCACTCGGTTTGCCTTTGTTGCACCGACAGGGCTGAAAAGCATATCGCCGCGGCCGAGAAGCTTTTCGGCGCCTCCCACGTCGAGTATTGTGCGGCTGTCAACCTGTGATGAAACCATAAACGCAATACGTGACGGAACGTTGGCCTTAATCAGACCCGTTACAACGTCAACCGAGGGGCGCTGTGTTGCAATAATTAGATGGATGCCAAGATTTCGGACTCGCTGCAAAAGCATAAGGAGGTTCTTCTCAAAATCCTTTCTTGTTCCCTGCATTTCAGCTGCCTGAATAAGATCAGAGTATTCATCGATTACGACAACCAAG
>CALDPI010000118.1 GCA_937912045.1 uncultured Clostridia bacterium | reverse complement strand
ACGTGGGTGACGGCGCCGATTAGTTTTCCGTTTTGGATTATCGGGCTGCCGGACATTCCCTGCACTATGCCGCCCGTTTTGTTTATAAGGCGGTTATCGGTTACGGTTATTACCATATTGTGCGTTTCGCTCGATTCGTGACTTTTTCGGACCTCAACCTCGCAGGTGTATTTTTGCGGAGCTTCGCCCTCCACCGTTGTATAGATATATGCGGGACCGTTTTCTATCTCTTGCTTCATTGCGAGGGTTATGAGTCCCTTTTTGTCATAATCACACGTGCATTCGCCATACACGCCCGTTTCCGAATTGAGCAAAAGTCTTGCTATCTGTCCGTTTTTGAGCTGGCCTTTGAGCTCGCCCGGGGCGCCGACGGCACCCTTTACCACCGACACGATGTTGGCCTTTACCAGCTCGCCCGAGGACACGCTCATCAGCTTTTCGGTGTCGCTGTCGCATATGCCGTGACCCAGGCCGCAGACCATATCTGTTGCGGGTGAATAAAAGGTCAGCGTGCCGATGCCTGCTGTGCTGTCACGCACCCACACGCCTATGCGGTAAATGCCTGCGGTTTTTGAAAAGACGGGCTGTATATTGACCGATTTGGTCTTATTGTCGCGTTTTATGATGACCTTGAGGATTTTGCCCTCTGAATTTGAAACGACGTCATAGACGTCCTCATTTGATGCCACCCTTTTTCCGTCGACCGATAGTATTGTATCGCCCACCTTGATTCCTGCCTTTTCGGCAGGGTTTACGTCGCCGTTTTCGCCATCAACGTCGCCTATGCCGACGACCAGAACGCCGTCGGTATACACCTTGACGCCAAAGGGCGTGCCCAGCACCTTTACCGACGTTTCGTCAATTACGCTGACGGTCGCGTCCGACACGGGAAAAAGACCGAGCAATTTGAAATTTACGCTGTAATCACTGTTTCCCGTTTGTGACAGGGTTTTCTGTGAGGGTGCGGCGCTTTCAAAATCTACTGTAATAGGGACTTGACAATTAACCTTTAATTGTTTTCCCTCTACCAAAAAGTAGTTTTTTGACAGCGTGCTATCGGCATATATAATTCCGCCGAACACCGCAACCGACAAGACTGTCAGTGCAACCGCAAGGGTGCGAATCAAAATTTTAAATTTTTTCATTCTGCCTCCTTTTGCTTGCAAACATAATTTGCGCAAAAATTGTGACACTATTAAGGAAAAAACTCTTTATATTATAAACATAATTCCAAAACCGACGGTGACTTCGCGTTTTTACGGTTTTAAAATTAAAAATTGACAAAGAAAAAATCGGCAGATGACTGCCGATTTAAAACGGTAAAAATTTTTTTGTGCGAGCCTGTGGCCGCGGCGGCTCATAGTTCACAAGAATTGTATCCTCGCCGATAATCTCGATATTGCTCCACGGAATGATTATATCCTCGGCGCGACCGAAAAGCCCAAAAAAACGCGGTCTGCCGTAGATTATGAGCGAAACGATTTTTCCGCCCGACGTGTCAAACTCAATGTCGCAGACCGTTCCCACAAGGGTGCCGTCCTTTATGCATATTACCTGTTTATCTCGCAGTTCGATTATTCTGCAGCACATATTACCACCTCACAGAAATATATGCCGCCAGCCTTATTTTTATTTTACATTTTGATTTTATCAAGGGCGCCCTTTTCAAGCCGTGACACCTGTGCCTGTGAAATTCCGAGCTCGCCTGAGACCTCCATCTGTGTTTTGCCCTTCATAAAACGCAGCGTAAGAATTCGTTTTTCGCGGTCGCTTAATGCCTTTATTGCTTCCTTTAGTGCGATTTCGTCCAGCCAGTTATTGTCATCGTTTTTATCGCCTATCTGGTCAAGCATATATATTGTATCGCCGCCGTCGGAAAACACAGGCTCATATAGGGATATTGGCTCTATGACGCTCTCAAGCGCGACAACAACGTCCTCTTGCGGTATTTCGAGCTCCTTTGCAATCTCCTCGACGGTGGGCTCGCGCTGATATTTATTTATGAAACTTTCTTTGACCTGCATTGCCTTATACGCCGTGTCCTTAATTGAGCGGCTGACGCGTATGGCATTATTATCGCGCAGATAGCGGCGAATTTCGCCTATTATCATCGGCACCGCGTAGGTCGAAAAGCGCACGTTCTGAGTGATATCAAAATTGTCTATTGATTTAATGAGTCCGATGCAGCCCACCTGAAACAAATCGTCAGGGTTTTCGCCACGGTTTTGAAAGCGCTGGATAACACTCAGCACGAGGCGAAGATTGCCGCCTATGAGCTTTTCGCGCGCAGCCATATCTCCGCTCTTGGCTTTTATTAAAAGCTCTTCCTTCTGCTTTTCGTTGAGAATCGGAAGCTGTGACGTATCCACACCGCATATTTCTACCTTTTTATACTGCATCGCGATTCCCCCGTTTTTTTTAGTACATTAAAATTATTACCAACGGGGGCGCGGTATAAACCTTTAAAATTTTTTTCTTATCGCCGTGTTTTACTTGTTTTCGACAAATAAAAAAGAGCCGCGCTTTACGACTCTTTAAACCTGCTTATAAAGGCTTGCGAAATAATCTGCCGCATCCTTATAAACTTCATCAATATTTGACCGCATTACATCAAGCTCGGCATCGCTTCGGCAAATGTCATATATTGCCGATTTGCAAACCTCCGTTTTACCGAGGACGAGATTTATGAGGTCCTTTGAATATTCGTTTGGGTTATCTCTGAAGCTATTGCTCGCCTTAGTGCCCTCAAGCACAATTTTGCCTATAACCTCTGCACCGTACTGCATAACATCGGGCAGTTCAACTTCGCACAGGGGGGCCGATTCGGAGGGCTTGCTGTCAAAAATGGCGTGTGTTGCCGGCGCCTCTTCAATTTCGGGCACCGAGATTTTTGTTTTTTCCATTTCGACAAGCTGTCTTCTTAGAGAATTGATTTCTTCAATATTTTCCTTGTAAAGCTTTTTATACTTCTCAAGCTCTGCCGTAGCGGTCTGCAAACGATTGAATAAAACAGTATTCTGTTCAAATAATTCTTTTTTTCTCACAAAATCACCCAAAAACAGTATATTATAATATTTGTTGTTTTGCAAGTACTTGAAAAAATAATTATTATATTTTATAATATCATTATGATGAAAAAGGAGGTGACCGTATGGAAAGAGATGCTTTGAACGCAGGTGTGGCTTTTGGCGGACTTGTGAGCACTGATGAAATTCGGATTTTAATCTGTTATATTCTTGATTCTGTCAATGACGCTGTGCCGGGGCAACAGCTTTCGGAGCTTTTGCATTATGAGGGCATTGCCAACTACTTTGAGGTGAGCACCGCTTTTGCATCGTTAGAGGAAAACGGTCACATTAAAAAGGTTGACGATGAAAAGTACGTTATAACCCCGAGCGGCAGCAACATTGCAGCCACGCTCAAGACCTCTGTGCCGATTACTGTGCGCGACAAGACCTTTTCACTTACCGTCAAGCTGTTATCACAGCTCAAATACGCAGAGGAAACGCAGTTTGAAATCACCAAATGTGAAAAGGGCTACAACGTGCGCTGTGCCGTGGTTGAGGGTGACACAGAGCTGATGTCTGTCGGACTGTTCGTTGCCGACAAAGAGCAGGCAGAAAACATCAAAAAGAATTTCCTTGATGACCCAACAGCTGTTTATTCAGGTATTATCGAGCTTTTGACCAAAACGAAATTGAAATAAAAAAATCTCGTTCCGAAGAACGAGATTTTTTGGAGCTGAAGATGGGACTCGAACCCACGACCTGCTGATTACGAATCAGCTGCTCTACCAACTGAGCCACTCCAGCACTGATGCGGTTATTATTATATCAATAAAGTTAGATTTAGTCAAGTTAAAAAGCATTATTTGGTGATTTATATGGATAAGAATTATTTTAATAAAAAGCTGCGCGAGCTACGGCGGGAGCGCCATCTTACGCAAGGACAGGTTGCAGAGGCTCTGGGAATCAAGCTTAACACCTATGCCCATATGGAAAAGGACGGCAGGCGCCCCTCCTTTGAGATGCTTTCTAAGCTTTCCGATTTGTTTTTGGTGTCCATTGACGAGCTTAAGGGTGTTAGTGAAAGACCGCGCACACTTGAGGGGACCTCGCCCGATGACGTAAGGGACACGCTGGTGTTTGGCGAGCCCGAGGGAATTTTGGATTCCGACGGGAAGCCTGTAAAAAGGCCCCAGTATATGAGGGATATGCAGACGGTTGAGCAGGACATAATTTTAAAATACCGAATGCTGTCGGATGAGGACAAGCAGAAGTTTGAACGGTACATCAACAGAACATTTAAAAATAAGGATAAATAGAAATAATCCGCAACACAGTTGCGGATTATTTAATATAAAAAACCGAATGCACAAGGCATTCGGGGCGGCTCTTTTTTTATCCGATTTTGGTTTCGGGTTTTCGCTTTTGGGTTTCGGGTTTTCGTTTTTTGGTTTTGGTTTTTGTAATAATTTTTTGGATGAGAATAGACATTTAAACAAAGATAAGGCAGATAGATTTAGGCAAGTTATGGACGTTGTACTACATGTTGAATAATTTTAGTTTTACCTGAGATAATTATATCTTTGATAATTGCAGGGCGCACATCAAAATTTTTGAGCTCGTTTGTTGTTAACCATTTGAATTCTAGTTTTTTCTCTACATTTTTGTCTACTTCGATTTTATGATAATCTTCAGTTTTAAGCGGAGTAAGCGGTGTAGTAATAAATGCCAATTCGATTCCATGTCCAAGCATACCATTATACTCCCAAAAGTTTTCAATAAATGCGAATAAATTAACATCTTTAACTTCGCAGCCAACTTCTTCTAGTATCTCACGTCTAATGGTTTGTTCAGCTTCTTCTCCGACTTCCACATGACCACCAGGAAAATGAAAACTACTTTGTGAACCATCTGGTTTTGTTACACGCATAACAAGATATTTGTTACTTTGTTTTATGATTCCGCGTACTGAATAATAAAACATATCATTT
>CALDPI010000117.1 GCA_937912045.1 uncultured Clostridia bacterium | reverse complement strand
AGAGAGCACCATATTTGTTATTTAATATATTGTATAGAAAATACGGAAAGTTTACAGATTGGGTTTGTAAGCGCATAACATACTGCTAATGTACCAACAACGTTTTCCTTAGCAATAAAGCCTGTAACAGCGGCGGCTGCCAGCTGCCAGCTCAAAATTCCGACAACGGGAACCAAAAGATATGCAAACGGTCCTGCAATGGATGCGAGGATAGAGGTGTCGGCCGTTTCTGCAAGCTGGAATTTCCAGTTGAACGACTGCATAATCTGAACGGCGGTGTTGCAAAGGAGTATAATTGTAGCAGCCTTAACTATGTATGCCCAACCGCGAGAGCACATTGACTTGAACGCGCCCCAGAGTGACGGAATTTTATACTCGGGCAGCTCAATAATGAAGAAGGATTTTCTTGCCTTGTGTCCCGCAATCTTGTTTACAAGCAGTGCGCCGAGGAAAATAAGCACAATGCCCGAAAGATACATAACCGTGCTGACCCAACCGGCATTATCGAAGAATACGCCGGCAAAAAGCGAAATTACAGGCATTTTTGCGCCACCGGCGATCAGAGTGATAACGGGGATCTTGGCGCCGCAGGGCATAAAGGGAGCCAGCATAGCGGTGGCTCTGCGCTCACGCTCGTTGCGGATGGTGCGGCTTGCCATAATTCCGGGAACGGCACAGCCGATTGTGATGACAAACGGAATAACCGATTTGCCCGAAAGGCCAACCTTTTTAAAGATGGGGTCAAGTACGACGGCAACGCGCGACATATATCCGCAGTCTTCCAAAATGGCAATGAGAAAATACATTACCATAACAAGCGGCAAGAAGCCGATAACGGCAATCACACCGCCGATTACACCGTCAACAAGCAGTGCGGAAAGCAGAGGACTTGCGTCTGCGAGAAGCTCGCCAACCCAACCCTGAAACGTTTCAAGCCACGCAACCAACAAATCGGCAATGGGTGTTCCGACCCAAACCTGCGAAATCTGGAATACGAGGAACATAACAACCGCAAAAATCGGAATACCGAGCCACTTGTTTGTGATTACAGCGTCAATCTTATCGCCAAGGTTTATATCCTTTGTGAGAACTTTGCGCGTTTCAACCTCTTTTACAATATCGTTAACAAAGGCAAAGCGTGCGCGGTCTGCGGCAATAACCGCCTTTTTGTCGGTCAAATCAACATCACCCTGGAGGTAGGGCGCTGTCTGGCTTGTGCCATACGCGGCAACAGCAGCCTCGACCACTGCCTTGAGTCCGTCGTGTGCGGTGGAAACGGTGTTAACAACGGTACAGCCGAGCTTCTTTGCGAGAGTGTCTGTGTCGATAACGGTTTCCTTTTTCTTATTTATATCACTTTTATTCAGGGCGACAACAACCGGGATTCCCAGCTCTAAAAGCTGTGTGGTGAAGAAAAGGCTGCGACTCAAGTTTGTGGCATCCACAATGTTGATAATAACATCGGGATTTTCCTGCCTTACGTATCCGCTTGTGATGCTCTCTTCACTTGTAAAGGGTGACATAGAGTATGCACCGGGAAGGTCAACAGCAAACAACTGCGCATCCCCGTCGTAGTAGGCCTTCTTAATGGGGTGTTCTTTTTTCTCAACGGTAACACCTGCCCAGTTTCCCACCTTTTCGTTTCTGCCGGTGAGGGCGTTGAACATCGTGGTCTTGCCTGAGTTCGGGTTGCCTGTTAAAGCGATTCTCATTTATTTTCCTCCTCTATGATATCAGAATGCTTTATTACATAAAGTTCAGTTAGCGGTGGCTAACTCGCCTTCAAAAAACAAGCGGCACAGGGCCGAGTGTTTTTTTAAGCTATTTCAATGGCTTCTGCAAGCTGGTTATCAATGTTATATCGTGCGTCCTTAATGGATACAACGCAGTTTTTTCTCATTCGTGAAACTACAGTAATTTTCTCGCCACTGTAACAGCCGAGAGAGAAGAGAAAAGCGTCCAATTCCTCATCATCGGTGTTTATATCTACGATAATATATTCAGTGCCGAGCGTGGCGTCATTCAAATTCATAGTATCACCAGTTAATGTTAATCGTCATATGGTTAGCCGCCGCTAACCATATGATATTATATCACCATTCAAAATTTTGTCAAGCGTTTTTCCGCATTTTTGGAAAATTTTTTAAGTGAAATTTAAAAATTATGAAGAAAAAACTAAATACTTGGAAAAATTTAAATAAAGTTGACTATTTTCAACAAATGTATTATAATTAGTTTTGTATGAGACTAAATTGAGGAGGTGCGGCCTTGGACCTGAGCTTTCTGCGTGGAAAAGCGCGTCACAGAATACTTATGCTGTTCGATTTATTCGTTTTTGCAGTTGTAAATCTCGCGTGTTATTTCCTCTTTAACTACGATTCTTTCGAGTCACCAATAGACGATTCGAGGTTTTATTTGGCGAACGCACTGCTTCTCGCCATTTTTATGTTTCCGCTTCGCCACTGGGTTTTCGGCATATACAGAAACATCTGGCGTTATGCAGGCACGTCGGCATATTTCCGCTTTGTCCTGTCCGATTTAATTGCAGGCACTGCTTCAATGATTGTAAGCAGAATAATCACAAATTTTGTCTCCGAATTTTACATAAGCATTTGGTACAGCATTACCATAACCGCACTCACAACCCTGGCATCTCTCACCGCAAGATTCGCATATCGAATGATTTACAAATACCTTAATATAAATAATCCGTACTATATTCAAAAGGTTAAGGTCAGAATCCCCGTTGCCATTATCGGCGCAGGGCAGCTTGGCGCCTATCTCGCGAGTGAGCTTAGCAACTCCCCCAAATCAAAGTATAAGCCTGTTTGCTTCTTTGATATCGACAACACAAAGATAAAAAACACCATATCGGGTCTTCCGGTTTACGATGCGAAGGACGCCGAAAAGGTTATAAACGATAAAGAAATCGGCGAGGTCATCCTTGCCATAAATAAGATAGACAGCGCTCAGATTGACTATCTTTGGAACCGTTACACCTCGCTTGGCTGCAGCGTTAAAATATATGATGCACCGCTCAGCGACGGTGATAAGGGCGGCAAGCTCAAAATCCGAAACTTTGAAATTGAGGATTTGCTTTTCCGCCAGCCGCTTACCATAAGCGGCACCAACGCAGCCGACTTTTACGCGGGTAAAACCGTGCTCATAACGGGCGGCGGTGGCTCCATCGGAAGTGAGCTTTGCCGTCAGACCGCAAAGTTAAACCCTGCAAAAATCATCATTTTTGATATATATGAAAACAACGCCTACGAAATTGAGCAATCGATGAACAGCCTTTATGAAGGTGCGCTTGATTTAGTGGTTGAAATCGGCTCGGTGCGCGATAAGGACAGGCTTGAAAGCGTATTTAAAAAATACCGCCCCGACATTGTCTTCCACGCCGCCGCACACAAGCACGTTCCACTTATGGAGCACAGCGCTTGCGAGGCTATAAAAAACAACGTGTTCGGCACGCTTAACGCCGTCGATTTAGCGGAAAAATACGGCGTGCAAAAATTCATTCTCATCTCAACCGATAAGGCGGTTAACCCCACCAATATTATGGGCGCATCAAAGCGCCTGTGCGAGATGATTGTAGGGTCACGTATGGATTCAAAAACGTCCTTTTCTGCCGTGCGCTTCGGCAACGTGCTCGGTTCAAACGGCTCGGTAATACCGCTATTTCGTGAGCAGATTGCACGCGGTGGCCCCGTCACCATAACGGACAAGCGTATAATTCGTTACTTTATGACCATATCAGAGGCAAGTCAGCTTGTAATGCAGGCGGGTGCAATGGCCAAACAGGGTGAGCTTTTCGTGCTGGATATGGGCAAGCCCGTAAAGATTTATGACCTCGCGGTTAATATGATACGTCTGTCAGGATACGAGCCGGATGTGGATATCGAAATTAAAGAAATCGGTCTTCGCCCGGGCGAGAAACTTTATGAAGAACTGCTTATGAAGTCGGACACCCTCTATAAGACCAAGAACGATATGATATTCATCGAAAAGGATACTCCCCACACAAGAGAGGGCGTAAAAGAAAAGCTCGAAATCCTCAAAGACGTGCTTGTATGCGAAAGCGCACAGTCGGATTCCACACTTATAAAGGAAGCACTTTTAAAGGTCGTTCCCACCTATGTGGAGCCGAGCGAGCTTAACAGCAACGCACAAAACGCGGAAGAAATGAAGCTTGCCACCCAAAAATAAACCAAAAGCCACGATGGTATCATCGTGGCTTTGTTTAAAGGTAGATTATATGATAAATAAATGGTTAAAAGAAAACACAGAAAGCCTTGCAGGCAAAACCGTCGTGTTGACGGGCAGCACGGGCGGAATCGGTGTGCACCTTTGCGAATATCTGGCTTTTCTCGGCGCAGATTTAATATTGCTCGACCGCAATCAAAGCAAAGCTTCCGTTTTGAAATCTCAGCTGCTTTCAAAGCACCCGAACATAAACATTATATTATATAAGGTTGATTTAGAGGATGAAGCATCGGTGTTTTCTGCGTGCGAAAAACTCAAAAATCACAAGCTTGATTATTTCATTCACAACGCAGGCGCATACAGCATTCCGCGCCACAGGTGTAAGAGTGGGTTTGACAACGTCTATCAAATCAATTTTCTCTCACCCTATTATATGATAAAAACGCTTATGCCGCAGCTGCGCGAAACCGGCGGCAGGGTAGTGGCCGTCGGAAGCATTGCACACAATTATTCGAAAAGCGATAAGGCAAACCCAGACTTTTCGGGTGTTACCGCCGCAAGCCGCGCATACGGCAATGCAAAACGCTATTTAATGTTTTCACTTTTTGAGCTGTTTAAAAGCGAAAATAGTGTAACCCTTTCGGTTGCCCACCCGGGAATTACCTTTACAAATATAACAGCACACTACCCAAAGCTTATTTTTGCGCTCATAAAGCACCCAATGAAAATAATATTTATGAAGCCAAAGCATGCGGCACTTTCTGTCCTTTTGGGACTTTTTAAGACCACCCCTTATCACACGTGGTTGGGTCCGCGCATTTTTGGAATATGGGGCTCTCCGAAGCTTCGAAAGCTTAAAACCTGCAGCATAGAGGAGAGCAGGCAAATTTCAAAAACCGCAGAAAAAGTTCTGTCACAGTATGTTGACAAAGCCTTGCGGTAGTTATATAATGAATATACATTTTAATATTGCTGTGTGGCGTCTTTTTACAAGACTTAATAAGGAACGGGGTTAAATGCCCCGGCGAACTCGTCGCCGTATTGACTACTACCGCACCAAAATGCCACTGTGAAAACGGGAAGGCGGTGTCGGACACGTGTCAGAGCCGGAAGACTTACCTCATAGCTTTCGGTGCAAAAGGTCACGAGTTCAAATCTCG
>CALDPI010000116.1 GCA_937912045.1 uncultured Clostridia bacterium | reverse complement strand
GTATTTTTCGATGAGAACTACGGCTCCATCCTGGATCTTTACAGCTACGGCCACGATATCGAGTCCAGCTGGTTCTTAATCGAAGAGGCGGAGTATACTGGCAATTCCGAAATGCTTGCCGCCGCAAAGGGCGTTTATGAATGTGCGCTCAAGGGCGGCTGGGACGACGAATTCGGCGGAATATTAATGTTTATAGACTGTCTTGGTAATCCGCCCGAAGCGTATGAGCACGATATGAAGCTCTGGTGGCCGCATAACGAGCTTATGATTGCGTCGCTCATGCTTTATCGCAATACGGGCGAAGAAAAATATCTTGAAACGTTTGAAAAAACACGCGAATATTGCATGCGTGTCTTCAGCGATAGGGAATACGGCGAATGGTACGGCTATCTCCGCCGCGACGGCAAACCGACCGAGCCTTCGACAAAGGGCAGTACCTTTAAGGGCCCATTCCACGTGCCGCGCTGCCTTATGGCGATTGACGAAATAATAACAGGTATTGTGGGCTGATAATATGTTTTCGAAAAAATTTATCTGTGCAGGTCAGGAGTTCTGTACCTATGACAACCACGTGGCCGCTCCGATGTTCCGCAAAACCTTTGTGGTGGAAAAGCTGCCCAAAACAGCCGAGTTCACCCTTTGCGGTCTGGGCCTTTATGAGCTGTATATAAACGGAAAACGCATAACCAAAGGCGCCCTTGCACCGTATATCAACAATCCGGACGATATTTTGTATTATGACCGATATGATATAAAACCGTATCTTAACGTCGGCCAAAACGTCATCGGAATAATGCTTGGAAACGGTTTTTTTAACTGCTTCGGCGGAATAGAGTGGAGCTTTGAAAAAGCACCCTGGCGCGGACCTCTGCGCCTTGCCTTCGCGCTTTCTCTGGATGGCAAAATTTCAGAGGCGGACGAGAGCGTAAGGGTGTCACGCTCACCTGTGCTTTTTGACGATTTGCGCATAGGAGCGTTTTATGATGCCAGGCTGGAACAAGCCGGCTGGTGCGATACAGACTTTGATGACAGCAGTTGGGCAAATGCCAGCTTTACCGATGCGCCAAAGGGAGAAGCACGCATTTGTGATGCCGACCCCGTCGTAGCGTATAAAGAATTAAAGCCTGTTGGAATCACCCATTGTGATACGCTTTGTTACGTCTGTGCTCACCCTGCAAAATACGAGCAACCGCTTGAAAACACGCGTGTTAACAACGTTTATGTCTATGACTTTGGAGAAAATAATACGGGTGTTTGCCGCCTTAAAATCAGCGGCAAAAGGGGTCAACAGGTCACTCTGCGTTTTGGAGAATATCTTGTTGACGAAAAGTTTTCGTTGCGCAGCACACTCAATATGGGCGACCCGAATAAAGACAATATCAACAGGTTTTTAGAATTTCCGCAGATGGATAAATTTACGCTTTCGGGCGAGGGCGAGGAAACCTGTATTCCGCCCTTTACGTACCACGGATTCCGCTATGTCTTGGTTGAGGGAATTGAAAAAGAAAATGATTTCACCCACTACGAATACGAAATGATGGGGATTTCATCCGAGTGCGTTTACGAATTCATGGAACCAA
>CALDPI010000115.1 GCA_937912045.1 uncultured Clostridia bacterium | reverse complement strand
GTTGTTGCAGTTGCCGACGTCAGACCTGAAAAGGCAGAAGAGCTTGCCGCAATATTCGACGGCAACGTCAAAATTTACGGCGACGGCGCCGACCTTATTGCAAACGAAAAGCTGGACGTAATTGACGTTTGTCTGCCCACATTTTTACACGAAAAATATTCCGTTATGGCAATGAAGGCAGGCTCTAACGTGTTTGTTGAAAAGCCGATGTGCCGCACCAAAGAGGAAGCCGCCAATATGGTAAAGGTTCAGAAAGAAACCGGCAAAATCTTACAGGTTGGTCAGGTTATTCGTTTCTGGGACGAGTACGAGTGGCTCAAAAACGTTAAAGAAAGCGGAACCTACGGCAAGCTGTTGAGTGCCACGTTTAAAAGGCAGTCGCCCCGTCCTGCTTGGGGTTGGGAAAACTGGCTGCACAAGCCCGAAATGAGCGGCGGTATGGCGCTTGATTTGCACGTTCACGATATCGACTACATAAGATATCTCCTGGGCGAGCCGAAGGAAATCAAGGTAACCGGCTGCGAGGAGGCACCCGGCCTTACCGAGTATATTATGTCTTCATACATATACGACGACGTTGTTGCCACAGCCGAGGGCTGCTGGAACTTCCCGGATGAATTCCCGTTCTCGATGATTTTCTGTGTCAGATTTGAAAAGGCAACGGTATATCACGATTCGGCCAGAGGCGAGTTTATCGTATACTTTGCAAACGGCGGAAAGTTCACACCTGAAATTCAAAAGGAATTCGAGGGTAGCGCAGGCAGCGGAAACATCTCAAGCCTTGGCGGATATTATAAAGAACTTCGCTATTTCACAGATTTGCTCAAAGACCCCACTCTGCCGCAGATTGCATCTGTTGCAGAGGGCGCACGCTCTGTAGAGCTCGCACTCGACGGCATCGCACAGATAAGCAAATAAAAAATAAAAAGAGTTCGGTAAAACCGAACTCTTTTTTTTTATGCCTTTTTAAATTGTTTTGCAAGCTTTAAAGCCTCGTTTGCCACAAAAGGAACGAGGGAGATTAGCAGAAGAATTGCCCAATCTCCAAGTGTGAGTGGAACAAGCGAGAAAAGCGTTGCGAGCGGAGTCAGGGTTATAAGCAGTAAAATCAGGACGGAAATACCGATTGCCCAAAACGCTGTCTTGTTGGCAGAAAGGGAATAAATGACCGACTCCTTTTCGGTCCTTGCGGAAAACGCAAAGAAAAGCTGGGATAAAATAACTGTGGCAAAGGCCATGGTGGAGGCAACCTCTGCCCCTCTTGCGAAGCCCAAGGCATAGCTTATAAGCCAGGTCACAGCCATAAGACCGCCGCCTGTGGCAATCCCTGTGACGAGTCCCTTGCCAAACACCGTCTGCTTGCGTGTGTCACCTGTGAGAACCTGCGCCTCGGGCGGCTCCATTCCAAGCATAATAACGGGGATAAGGTCGGTGATGAGGTTAATCCACAAAAGCTGTGAAGCAATGAGCGGTACGTTTCCGAAGATAATAACGCCCAAAAGCATTAATAAAAGCTCTGCAATGTTGCTGCTGATGAGATATAAAAGAACCTTTCGGATGTTAGAGAAAATTGCACGTCCCTCTTTAATGGAGGTAACAAGCGTTGTAAAATCGTCGTCGGTAAGGACAATGTCCGAAACACCTCGTGCCACGTCGGTGCCGCTCTTGCCCATGGCACAGCCAACGTCGGCCGCCATCAGCGCGGGCGCGTCGGAAACGCTGTCACCCGTGACCGAAACGGTGTGTCCCTTGGCCTGCCACGCCTTTACAATGCGTGTGCGGTCAGCACTCGAAATTCGTGCAAACACCGTGTAGTCTTCAATTTTTTCCAGCAGCTCGTCATCGCTCATACCGTCAAGCTCTGCGCCCGTTATCGCCTTATCTCCGTCAACGAAAATACCAAGCTCTTTTGCAATTGCAACTGCAGGTGGTCTTTTAATGGCAAAATTAATGAACCTTTTCTTAAAAGAAAAAATCAACCCACTTATTGGTTCAGCTGGCGTTTCTGCTGTTCCAATGGCAGCTCGTGTTGCAAACAAAGTTGGTATGGAAGAAG
>CALDPI010000114.1 GCA_937912045.1 uncultured Clostridia bacterium | reverse complement strand
GACTTTGCGCCGTTTGTATAGAGGAATTCCACTGTTTCACGCAGCTGTGTGCCACGGACGATGGAATCGTCAACGAACAGGAGGTTTTTATCCTTTATTAGTTCGCTTACGGGGACCTGCTTCATTTTTGCGACGCGCTGTCTTTCAGACTGCTTATGCGGTGTGAAGCTGCGCGACCAGGTGGGTGTGTATTTTATGAACGCACGAGCAAAGGGCTTTGCACTCCTGTTTGCGTAGCCGATTGCGTGGGGTGTGCCTGAATCGGGCACGCCTCCGACGTAATCTACATTCTCCGCGTTTTTGAGAAGCTCGTCCGCTTCTGCCATTATTTCGCCGTTGCGGTAACGCATTATTTCAACATTGACACCCTCATAGGTCGAGGTTGGATAGCCGTAATAGCTCCAAAGGAATGAGCACATTTTCATTTCCTTTCCCGCTTCACCTATGGTTTTTACGTTGTCTGCCGTAATCTCTACAATTTCTGCAGGGCCTAATTCTTTATAATCCTCATAATCGAGTTTTTGATAAGCAAAGGATTCGAAGGCCACACAATAGCCATCCTCCCCTTTACCGAGAAGCACAGGAATTCTGCCAACGCGGTCACGTGCAGCTATGAGTGTTCCACCCTCTTTAAGTATGAGTATGGAGGCGGTACCGTCTATAACCTCCTGTGCAAAACGAATGCCCTCGACAAAGCTTTCCTTGTGGTTTATGAGTGCCGCAACCAACTCTGTTGAGTTGACGTGGCCGCCGGTCATTGCGTTGAAATGCACGCCGACGTTTGATAAATAATCGTCTATTAATTGCCGTGCGTTGTTAATAATACCGACAAAGCAGATTGCATACGAGCCGAGATGCGAGCTTATTAAAAGCGGCTGTGGGTCATAATCGCTTATACAGCCGATGGCGGAGTTACCGCTCATCTCGTCGAACACATTCTCAAACTTCGTTCTGAAGGGTGAATTTTCAATGTTATGTATATCGCGCTGGAGGCCTATTTTTTCGTTATATGCTGCCATTCCCGCGCGGCGTGTGCCCAGATGGGAATGATAGTCTGTACCGAAGAATACGTCACCGATTACGTCGTGTTTGCCGACTGCTCCGAAGAAACCGCCCATTTTTTTCTCCTTTAATACAAATTATGCAAAGAAAAGCTCTGAAAGCGTCATCGGGTCTATGTATTCGCCGTTTTTATAAACGCGCATATTGCCCGATGCGATTTCGTCTATGAGCATTACGCTGCCGTCCTTGTCATAGCCGAACTCAAACTTAATATCGTAAAGGGTCAGGCCCTTTTCTGCCAAATCGTCTGCGACGATTTTGGTAATTTTCTGTGTCATTTCCTTAACGTCGTCATACTGCTTTTCGGTCATAACGCCAAGTGCGGCCAGAGCGTCCTTTGTGATGAGCGGGTCGCCTCTGTTGTCGTCCTTGATGGTCATTTCAACGTATGCGGGGAGGTCTGCGCCATCCTCGATATAATCGCCGTAGCGACGGATGAAGCTGCCGACAGCCTTATATCTGCAAATAACCTCAAGTCCCTTGCCGAAAACCTTTGCAGGCAGAACCTCCATTGTGGTATCCGCAAGGTTTGCATTTATGAAGTGTGTTTTAATGCCTGCGGCA
>CALDPI010000113.1 GCA_937912045.1 uncultured Clostridia bacterium | reverse complement strand
TTTGGGCGTTTCTGTTTCCTTCACAGGCGCGGCTGTTTCGGCCGTTGCAGATGCCGGCTTTGACGAAATTTACGGTGCTCGTCCGCTCAAGCGCGCAATTCAGACAAACATTGAGGATATGCTCAGTGAAAAGCTGCTTGACGGTTCCATAAAAGCAGGACAGGAGCTCCTTTGCGACTATAAGGACGGCAAGTATATAATATAATCATTGCGGGCAGCAGAAAAACTGTTGTCCGCATATTTTATTGCTTGAAATATAATTAATATAATAGTATAATATTTTATGTGTATGTTTATTGTTTTTCTTCAAACAATATTTTTTGGAGGGAAACGTATGAACAGTGAAAAAGAAGAAACAAAAGCAAACGAAGAAAATTCGGTTTATGAACAAATAAAGGATACGGGTTCAATTACAACCTGTAACGGCAAGCATAAGATTTTTTGCCTGACAATTATCGGTGAAATTGAGGGGCATTCAATACTTCCGCCGCAAAGCAAAACCACTAAGTATGAGCACGTCATACCGCAGCTTGTGAGTATTGAACAGTCGGAGGATATTGACGGTCTGCTCATAATTCTTAATACCGTCGGTGGCGACGTGGAGGCAGGTCTTGCGATTGCTGAGCTTATTGCAGGAATGAAAAAGCCCACCGTTTCTTTGGTGCTTGGTGGCGGTCACTCCATCGGCGTACCGCTTGCAGTTGCGGCAAAGCGCTCTTTTATTGTGCGTTCGGCCACAATGACCATTCACCCCGTGCGAATGAACGGACTGGTGCTTGGTGTTCCGCAAACTCTTAATTATTTTGAGCGTATGCAAAACCGCATTACCAAGTTCGTAACCGAAAATTCTCAGATTGACGAGAGTGTGTTTGTAAATCTCATGATGAACACGGGCGAGCTTGTGACCGATATGGGCACGGTAATCGAGGGGCAAAAAGCCGTAATGTCGGGCCTTATCGATAAGCTCGGCAATTTGTCTGATGCCATTGCTTGTCTTGATGAAATGATAGAAAACAACAAATAAAATGCGTACTGTTGTACGCAATACATAAAGGGAGATGTAAAAATGCCTGCTAAAAAGAGGGGAAGACCGAAAAAAAGCACAACCGCAACAGCGATTGAGAACAAAAAGCGTTCAAACGATATTAAAAACGGAAGACGACAAGTGTCCTCAATCATTTGGTTTGCTGTTGCAATTTTCTTGCTTTTTGTCGTATGCATAAAGGGTGAAAACCTTTGGCTTCATTTACATAATTTTATGTTTGGTGTGTTTGGCTTCTGTGCGGTATTTTTACCGTTTCTTATCGGTTTGGTTGCCGTGCTTTATGCACTTGACAAGTTGTATGGCACCCTGACCGCAAAGGTAATTGAATCGGCAGTCCTTATCGTTTTTATCGGCGCTGCGATTGATATATTTACCAAACGTAATTTAGATGCGACATTTTGGCAGCACCTTGTTGCTTCCTATTCGCTCGGAATAAAGGGCGGCGGATTTTTAGGTGCCCTTGTCGGAACACCCATTTATAAAGCCTTTGGTGGCACAGGTGCAGGAATTACGATAGTTCTTCTGTCCTGCGTGTTCTTAATGCTCATAACAGGTACAACGCTTATAAGCCTGTTTAAAACAATGTTTGGCTCTGTGCGCAAAATTAAAGAGCAGGCCGAAACCGCCTATGCTGAAAAAATTTCTTCACTGGAAACCGCAGAGGAAGAAGAGAAAGACGATACGGCAGAGCAACTGCGTAAAATCAAGGAACGCAAGAAAAACAGCCGCCTTATCGATATCCCGGTTGACGATATTCCGATAGAGCGCAACCCTGTAAAGAGCGATATGTCTGATATGCAGCAGCGCGTCGTTGCTACATATCACGACGTTGTAACCGAAAAGGCAGAGGAAACCTCAAAAGAGGCAGAGCCCGAGGTGAAGGAGCAGGAATCCGATAACACAATTAAAAACAGCAGCGGAATATCCATCACCGACGAGGGTTATCGTATACCGCCGCTTTCCTTGCTTACCGAGCCTAAGTTTGAGGATTCACAGTCGGCAAGTGCTGACCTCGACTCCACCGCAACGCGCCTTGTCGATACACTCAGAAGCTTTGGCGTTGAAACAAGGGTTGTGGATGTTAGCAGAGGCCCTGCCGTAACAAGGTATGAGCTTCAACCCTCTGTTGGTGTTAAAATAAGCAAAATAACAGGTCTTGCAGACGATATTGCCCTTAACCTTGCCGCCGAGGGTATCCGTATGGAAGCTCCCATTCCCGGCAAGGATGCTGTCGGTATTGAGCTTCCAAACAAGACTGTTTCGACGGTTTATCTCAGAAATCATATTG
>CALDPI010000112.1 GCA_937912045.1 uncultured Clostridia bacterium | reverse complement strand
TGCGGTATCTCAGTGATAACTTATAGTCGCCTGTCTGCTTCATTCTGCACCCTCCTCACTTGTTACTGTCTTGCCGGTAAAATTAAATTCCTTTTGTTTGCGCTTCATTTCTCGGTCAATTAAGTCTACCCAATACATAAGCTCCTCACGCGGAATGAGAGAACTGTCGTTAACAGATGTAACGGTAGCACTGTTTATTGATTTTCCTATATAGTAACTACCCGGAACGTGTGTAAGCGCGCGACTTACGTTTCTCTGCTCTTCCAAAAGGGCGAGCTGCTTTGTGCTCCAGGACAGTCCTTCAAGAGCCTCTAAATTAGCAGTAGTATATCTGCCTGAAGGACCTAAAATTGCTTCCTGCTGTAAACCGAAGTTTCTCTGAACGTCGGCACTTGACCACCATTTGATAAACTCCCACGCTTCGTCTTTCACCTTACTGTCATCAAGAATAATTGAGCCGGTGAAGGTCATAAGCTGTGTGTTATTAATGGTGCCGTCTTCCCTTTTAATTCCCGGAATGGGAACCATTGTCCAAAGACCGGAAATTTCGGGCGCACCGACCTGCAAAGTGTTATACGTGCTGTAGTCGGCAATTGCGATGGGCATTTCACCCGTGCGGAAACGGTTTAAGAAATCATACTGTGTGGGAACGCCATATTCGTTGTAAAGCGCAACGGCAAAATCAAAAGCTTCAAGAGCTTCGGGTGTCGTGAGCGCTGATGACAATAAATCATCAGAATATAAGCTTCCGCCATACTGATATAAAAGTGTTAAGAAAATACCCGTTAATTCGCCTGCATTGTTAAGGTTGCCAACGCCGACAACCAAATTATCCCTTTGCAATACGGGGAAAATTTTTGTAACAAAGTCATCCCATGTTTTAGGAATCTCAAGTCCCAATTCCGCAAGAATATCGTCACGGATAAACATCATTTGGAAGCTTTGCCTTTGCGGTAAAGCATAGACTCCACCTTGATATGTAAACGGGTCGCCTGCGCAATCTGAGAAGCGCTTCATTACCTCATCAAAATCGTCAAATTTTGTAAGGTCAACAAGCGCGCCACGCATAGCATAGTTGATGGTTGCTGTTTCGGTCTGTCCCAAAACAACGTCGGGTGCTTTGCCTGCCAAAACCGCCTGAATAAGTGAGCCCGTAACGAGCTGAATATTGGCATCAATATTATATTTGGGCTCGAAATCGTTTGCTGTCATACTCTTGAGTATGCCAAGCTGGTCACGACCAAGTGAGGTCCAAATCGTCAAAGACTTATCATTGCCGGAACCAATAACAATGTTATATTCATCGCTGAAGGATACAATGAAACGCAGCCACTTATGCTTCATTCGGGCAAAGAAGCCCTCCTCCTTGGGCTTATAATCGCCATTTGGAGAAGATAGCGTGAAGGAGTCTATCTGTAAGGGCTGTTCGCGCAAACTTTGACCTAAAGATGCAAGAGAAGAAATGTTCGATTTAAATCGGCCAAGACGTCCGCTCTTTGTGACGGTGCGAATATTTTCAGCCATATCCTCAAGCTGTCGCTGTGTGTCCTTAATAACAGAGAAAGATGACGTGGAGCTATATAGCTTTTCAATGTTCTTAAGCAATTCGCCAAGCTGCTCGGCGACAGAGGAAAATTCTTCACGTATACCGGGAAGTTCTTCCTCCAGATGATAATCGCGGTAAGAGTCGGGCGTTGTGCCTGTAAGCATTAATATTCTACGGTAAATAGTATTTAATTTTTGAACAACGTCGTTTACGTCGCGCATTATAACAGCGGCATCGCCTGCTGTAACCTCAAGCGCCAGGGTATTATCGCCTGCATTGAGCCAAACCGCCCAATCCGACTGATAATACTCCCAGGTATTACTATATTCAAAAGGTATGGCAACCGCCTCTGCAAACGGAACTTCGCCGTTAACCAGAAGTTTGCGGTATGCCTTCATATTATCCTTATAACTCTGCTTATATCTTATTGAAAAGCGATAAAAGCCCTCTTCTTTGACGTTTACAGTCCATTCTGCACGTTGACCTGTATACTGCCAGTTGGTGCCACCCATAACGTTTAGCAGCTGGTCTGCGTAACTGTAGGGGGTGGTTTTGGAGCTGCTGAGGTCGGACGCAGCAGTAATTGAAAGTGAGTTAGTACGGACAAATGATTCCGCTTCGATTAATTCAAGCGGTTCACCTGTGTATTCAGCTTTGTGTGTTTTCCTAAATTCTTCATACGTGGGAAGACCTTTATACGCAAACAGCATAACATTGCGCATCTCAAGTGCGCCGTCTTGCCACACAATATCAAGAGTATGGTTGCCCTCTGACAAATAAAGCATATAAGGGTCAGAAACAAGACCAGTATTGTCATATAAAGTGTATGATGACCAGGCTTCGTCGGCAACGGCATTGCCGCGCACCTGTGTTCCATCCTCTAAAACCGAAATCTCGCCTGACAACCATATACGTGGAATTTCTATAAGCTTTAAATCCGAAAAGGGATATTCACCGTCAACCATTACTGAAATCTGGTGATTATTACTGCCATTGCCAATGGAACGATAATCCCATTTAAGTGCATACCAGCCGGTAGCTGACACGCTTATATTAAAAGTACTTTTCTGATTATTTTCATCCAATAAAACGCTGTCTGAAGACAAAACAATTTCTGTGCCATCGCCATATTTTATGCCGCCGTTACTTTCGGTATATTCGGTATATGTGGCGGTATTTGTAACAGAATTAAAAGAATTGGAGACTACACCATCTGCGGAATCTGCCGAAACCGCAGTAATCGGTATCATAATCTGTAACATTACGATTAACGCAATTCCTGCTGATAACAACTTTTTTCCCATAGTGTAGCCTCCTGTGAAGTTTAGAAATGATTTAATATGTTATGAACGCAAACCTGCATTGATTTCATATTCTGCAATTACGCCCGAAAGCGAGCTGTAACCGTTAGCCAGAATGGTTGACAAATCCTGCTTTGTATTTTTTGTAAAGTAAATCGGTTCTCTCATAGTTGAGTAGAAGGGTGCATTAGTACCACTGATTGAGTTAGTGCAATCATCGTGTTCCCACTTGAAATATTTAACCTTGGAGAACACATCTTTTTCTTCCTTGGTCATATAGTTTTTAGCCCAGCCCCAATCACCAAGTTCCTTGGAAATATTGGAAGCAACCTTAGTAACCAAGCGAACAAATTCAACAGCGCCATCCATATTTTGTGGTGCTGCAGAAATACTGAAAGCCTCCTGTAAGGTAGTGGCTTCACCATAATGATTCTTCTCACCAATCATATCATAAGACGGATACGGAACAACTCCGAATTTGTAAGCAGAGCCGTTTGCTTTTGCAGTATCCATCATACGACAGTAATCTCTCATATTTGTAAGAGCCATTGCGTCCTTACCAAGCGGGAAGGTGCTGCGCATATCATCGGCTAAGCGGGCAGCTTGTTCAACCCTGTAAAGCTTCCAGACAGATTGCATACATTTGACAAAGCGGCTGTCTTTAATACAAAGGGTAACTGTTGCATCATCGTTAAGATACATCATTTGGAAATTGTTCGGATGAAGTGCACCTGTACCGGAAAGACCATATTCGTCATTGGCGGCGTCGGTCATATTCTTTGCGGTTTTAATAAACTGAGTGAATGTCCATTTGCCCTGCTTATAAAGCGTCATCGGGTCGGTCTCGCC
>CALDPI010000111.1 GCA_937912045.1 uncultured Clostridia bacterium | reverse complement strand
CATGGATAGGCTGCTGGGATAAAGAACAGAAAACAGGGACAGCGGCAGCTGTCCCTGTTCTTGCGTGAGGGGATTTCCTGTAGTATAATCAGTAACAGTTATGCCAACTTGAATTTGGAGGGTTATTCAGTAATGGGAGATTTCATCGTTGCAATTGCACTTGTTATGGTTTCGTTATTTTTATTTATTTTGAGCATCCGCTCTTTTCTGGAAAAAGGATTTCTGTTTAATAATGCCTATATTTATGCATCCAAAAAAGAACGGGAAACAATGAATAAAAAGCCCTATTATCGTCAGACTGCAATTGTGTTTTTTCTTATGGGTATTACATTTTTGCTTATTGGCTTTGCAATACTTTTTGATGCTGGCTGGATAACTTACATTGCGGGAGTGGTTATCATAATCATACTTATTTATGCCATTACTTCCAGTATCGCAATTGAAAAAAGCAAGAAGCAGAGATAACATGCCGTCCAATTCCAATTTGTCTAACAGGACAGGCACATTACTTTTGGGTAGTTTTTCTCCCAATTCTGCTCCGTTTAGGTAGTCTTTCTTTTTTTAGTTTTGTCAAAAACGAAGGGATTCGAACAAGGAGGGATATTGCCTGACCGAAGCGCGACCGCACGGCAAGAGTCAAATCCCTTTGATGTTGTTTAATATGCAGCGATTTAAAAAATCTCCCGTCGCCCCTTGCTTTTGTGTTTTTTGTGTGCTATATTTATATATGTAATATAATACGAGGAGGAAATTTTATGAACGCAACGTTTAAAAAAGTTTTATCCATTATTCTCGTGGCAATTTTTGTCCTCTCCCTGTCGGGCGCTGTACTGGCCGAGACCGATAACGTTATCGACACAGAGGAAGAAATTCAGGCTGCGATTGACGCCATCCCTGCCGGCGGCAAGGGTGAGGTTACTATTGAAAACATAAATTTAGGACTTGCCAACTGCTTTTATGTTGATTCCAAAGATGTAACCTTTAATCTCAAAAACGCACAGATTTCCACAACGGCTGAATGCTGTCCCGTTATTGTAGCGCTTGATGCCAACATTACCATTAACGCTGATAATCAATCCTCTTTAACAACCAACTCCAACACCTTTGGTATGGGCACAATTCGCCTTGATAACGGACTTTGGGATGATGAAGCCAAAAAATACACAAAAACATTCAATCTTACCATTAACGGTGGTAAATATTTTTCGCCCGCGGAGGATGCTATTGTTTACGCTACGCCGGGAACAATAGTTACCCTCTCCAACGTTATGTGTGACGGTATTGTTGACGCAATCAATATGGAAACCGTTGGCGTTCCCGAATACGGAAAGCTTGTAATAAACAGCGGTGTTTTCACAAACGATATAAAAAAATACGCGGCAGACGGCAAATTTGCCTGCAACGTTGGTCACAAGTATTATGTTCGTGATAAGGAAACAAGCGACGAATTTGCAAAGCTTGTTCCCGGAAACAAAATCACTTTTGACTATGCACCGCCCAAATCCACAGAAGACGAAGCACTCTTCTTGCTCTGTGAAACACTTTGGGAACAAAATCCTGACCTTTATTTTGACCCGATGAGTTTTTCAAGCGATTTCAAGACCTGTGAAATCGGTATAAATATGGACACACCGTGGGAAGAGGTTCACGCTGTACAGGTGGTTTGGAACTATGACCAAAAGGTTCTCGAAACCGCCAAGACCTACATTGACAAATTCCCGACCGACAGAAACTGGTTCGCCGTTTCCGATTTGGAGCTTGTAAACTATTTTGCAAACTATAACCCCGACGCCGAAAACGATTCGTTTGCCAACTATTCGGGCGAGCTTAAAAAGATTTTCAACAACGCAAACTTCACATTAGAGGTTGAAACACGCGGCGGCGGAGCAGCTCCGTATTACACCGAGACCATCGGCAGCGCAAAGCTTATGCACGACGGCAAGGTTTACTTCACTGCCGGCATGCTTGGTGCACGCGGCGAACACACAATTTTCGTTCCAAAAGACACCGCCTCGACAAAGGATGCTTTACTCGCTGCGGCGCAGAAGAGAGTTGATGATTATATTGGCGCAGGCAAGATTAAACTTACTGCAACCAACTACACCACAACCGCATTTTATAATGACGAGCTTGCAAGATATGACGCAGAGCTTGCCGATGCGAGGGCACGTCTCAACGCCGAGATGGCAAAACCCGAAAACGAAAGAGATATGTTCGTAGTTTTCGACTGTCGAAGCATTATCGATTACACACCCATTTATAAACAAAACTTTATTGACTCCTTCAAGGACGGTGGCGACCACGCTTTCCTCAATAAAGCCGAAGGCGGTTTTATCTTCACCGCAGATGTTGTCGGCAAGGAAGTTGCGTTTGATTTCATCATCGTGAAGGATGATGCAAAGATGGTTGTTCCCTCCTTTGCTACGGCAGACCTCGACACAAATGTTTCGGTAACAACCACCTCATCCTCCGTTCCGCTTGACACCGTTGCCAAGGTTGAAAAACTGACAGAGGGTACTGATTTTGACCGAATCACAAAAGCACTTGACGGTATGCAGTGTGAGATATTTGACATTAACTTGCACTCGGCTTCTGCAAATAAAAACATAACAAAACTCGAAGATGGTGAGTTCTATGTTACTCTTCCCATCCCCGATGAGTATGTAAACAAAGCCCTTACGGTTTATTACGTTGACGACAACGGAAAGCCTGTGGAGCATCCGCCTGTTGCCGTTGATTTGGAAAAGAAATTCATCACCTTTGAGACCAACCACTTCAGTATTTACACCCTGGCGGTTAAGGGTGATGCAGGCGACGCCGATGTTGACGGCGCCATCCCCGCACCTGAAGTTCCCAAGACGGGCGACAGCAATGCAATTTATCTGTTTATATCCGTTTTGGTTCTGGGCGCGTTAGGAATTTTGGCTTCACGCAAAATCTCTAAAGAAAGATAAAAAAACATTAAACCCCGATGCAATGCATCGGGGTTTTGTTATCGTGACAGAATTTTTACTATTTCATTGCCAACGTCTTTCGTTGTTGCTGTGCCCTGCAAATCAGGCGTTAACACCTTTTTCTCCGTCAGCACTGTTTCTATACAGTCGATAAGGCGTTTACCCCAGTCTTCGTGACCTAAGAAATCAAGGAGCTGACTTGCCGACCACACCGTTGCAAGTGGGTTTGCAACGCCTTTACCCGCTATATCGGGGGCAGAGCCGTGAATCGGCTCAAACATTGAGGGAAAATTGCGTTCGGGATTGAGGTTTGCACCTGCCGCTAATCCCATACCCCCTGCTATTGCGGCGCCAAGGTCGGTTAAAATATCGCCAAAAAGATTAGAAGTTACCACAATCTCAAAACGCTTAGGGTCTTTAACCATAAACATACTTGCGGCATCCACAAGATAGGAATATGTTTTAACGTCGGGATATTCTTTGCCGACCTCCGAAAATATTTGGTCCCAGAAAACCATTGAATAGTTAAGGGCGTTTGCCTTGCTGATGCTGGTTAAGCTTTTGCCCTCTTTACGCGCGAGGTCATAAGCGTAGCGGATTACGCGCTCACATCCAACGCGTGAAAATACGCCGTTTTGTATTACAACCTCATTAGGCTTATCTTTATAAAGCCAACTGCCGCTACCCGCGTACTCACCCTCGGTGTTTTCGCGGACGAAGACCATATCAACATCCTCACACTTAACGTCGGCAAGGGGTGTGGGGGCGCCGTGAAGCAGTTTTACAGGGCGCAGATTTATATACTGGTCGAACTGTTTGCGGATTACAAGCAACAAATCCCAAAGCGAAATGTGGTCGGGCACACCCGGTGCACCGACAGCGCCGAGAAATATCGCATCAAAATTTTTAAGCTCCTCTATTCCGTTTTCCGCCATCATCCTGCCTGTTTCTTTATAATATTCACAGCCTCACGGAAAATATGTAAATTCAAAATTAAATCCACCGTCAAGGCGGGATACCTCATCTAAGACCTTGATTCCCTCGGCTATTACCTCGGGGCCTATTCCGTCCCCCGCTATTACTGCTATTTTATATGTCTGCATAATATATGCCTCCTTTTTGCAATTATATATACGTTTTTTATATTTGTAAAATATATATTTTATTGACATATATAGGCAAAACCTATATATTTATATCAAAGGGAGGTACTGTGATGACCTTTACAGAGCTTAAATATTTTAATGCCGTTTACACCGCTCTTTCGGTTTCGGGGGCTGCAGAGATTTTACATATTTCTCAACCCTCTGTTTCAGGTGCCATAAAACAGTTGGAAAAAGATTTCGGCGTAACGCTTTTTAAGCGCCACCATAAAGGCGTAACCCCCACACCCGAGGGCGAAAGTCTTTTTAAGATGAGTAAAGACATTTTAACTCGCGTTGCCGAGGCAGAAAATATTATGAAAGAAATGGGCAGCGAATGCAAAACCTTGCGACTCGGTATTCCGCCTATGGTATCCTCGTTAATACTGCCCGAAATATTCCGTGATTTTGTGAAAAACAACCCCGACATTTCCCTTTCGGCAACCGAGGGCGGCTATAAAGAACTCAAAGAAAAGCTTGAAAACGGATATATTGATATGGCCTTTTTACCACACAACAGTCCTTTTGAAAATGAAATTTCGGCCATCCACACTATGCGGTTTGAAATGGTTTGTGCCGTAGGAACAGAGCATATGCTTTCTAAAGAGAAAGCCATAACCCCGCAAGAGCTTGAGGATGTTTCGCTTGTGCTCTTTGATGACGGTTTTTTCCAAACCGAAAAAATAAAAAACTGGTTTCAGGAAAAAGCTGTTTCTCCTCAAATAATTCTGCAAACCGCACAGCTTTCCTCTCTGATTAATATGTTGAAAAACAATATGGCAGCGGGTTTTGTTTTTAAAACATTGGCGGAAAAAGATGCAAGCCTTACACCGTTGAAAACTAATCCTCCGCTTTACACCGATGTCAGCCTTGTTTGGAAGAAGGACGCTTATTTTTCGTTGGCTATGAAGAAATTTTGCGAATATGTCATATCATTCTTTAACGTTTATTATCATTTTTAATGTTATTTTAACAGGCCATTGCTTATACTTTTTTATTGTGTTATAATTTTAAAAAACAGATGAAATGGGTGTTTTTATGCTTATAAGTCAGGAACCCAAAACGGCGGGTCAGGCAGCAACGAGAGCGAGAGCAAGACACATAACCGATTTTAAATGGACGCCGCTTTCAGATGTTCCCACCTATACAAAGGCGGCCGGGGAAACCGTTTTGCCTGCAGGAAAAGAGCTTTCGGGAATGCCCTATTCCTCGACCGAGCCGACCAACAAGTTTTTGTATGAAAACATCTCTCTTGCCAGCTTTCTAACCGTTATTTCAAACCCACACAGCGCGCTTTACAACCGCGAAATTACAAACGGTGACGGCAAATCGCGCGCATATTTCGGCACCGTATGTAACGGCCTTGCGCGATATGCCCTTGGCATCCGCCGCCGCATTTCCACAAAACGCTGGCGCGAATACGACTGTTTCACGCTTATCGGCGAGGCAGGCGAATATAAGCTTGAGGATATTGAAATCTGCGACATCCTGCACGCGCACGTGCTGACACCCACAAAGGTGAGCCACGTTGCAATGGTCACCGACGTTTTGCGCGATGAAACGGGCGAAATCAAGGAAATTGAGGTTTCCGAAATGATACGCCCCACGGCCGTGCGCCGACGCTTTAGCGTTGACGACTATTATAAACGCTTTGGTCTATATGCGCTGATGCGCTATAAATATATTGACAGTGTCACAAACGACGAGGAAACCGAAGCCTTGCTTTTTTCGGATTGCGAACAAAAGAAGCCACCAAGGATTGCGGTTGACTTTGGCGACAGAATGAATTATCTTTATTTTGACAGTGTCGTGCTTGCGGTTTTTTCTGCGGGGGAGAACGAAATAGTGATTACCCGTAACGGAGAACACTATAAAACCCTTGCCTGTGTTGGAGAAAAGAGCTTCGAACTCTCGTTACCGAGAGGTTATTATAAAGCCACGTTGGACGGCGAAGATACGGTGGAATTTTGTGTCTGTAAACCCGAAATTTCTTACAGTGTTGAAGACGGCTGCATAACGGTAAATGCCGATTCTTGTGACCGAAAAAGCCGAATTCTTTATATGGACTTCCGCGAGAGCGGCACCACGTCACTTTCCAAAATTATGGAGCTTGACGAAGAAGAAAGGAAAACCGGAAAAATAACACGCAAAATCCCTGATGATGCAGGATTTTTTAAAATTTATTTTGAAAACGAATATGCCATCTGGACCGACGGCATTCACAAACTGTAAAGGAGAATGAAAATGAAGTATTACGTTGGACACCACAACCAGACACGCGGAGCCGAGCGCTACAAATTGCAGGGCGGCAAGGGCGACGGAATGGAGTTTTTGTACGTCCGTAACGGACAGGGACTCGAGCTCTGGATTTCGCTTGACCGCTGCGGTGATATGACACGCGTTGTTTACAACGGCAAAAATATGGGTTATCTTTCCCCCTGCGGACACGTTTCCTCCGCACACTATCAGCGCGCAGGCAGCGGATTTTTGAAATCCTTCAGCGCAGGCTTTTTCACCACCTGCGGTTTTGAGAACGTTGGCGGCGGCTGTGTGGACGAGGGTGAAGAGGTTGCTCTACACGGCACAATCGGAAACACCCCTGCAGAGCTGCTTTCCATTGATGAAACTGAGGACGAACTGAAAATTAAGCTTGCCGTCCGCGACAGCGTTATTTTCACAACGAGATATTTGCTTGAGCGTACGTATATCGTATCCTACAAGGAAAACGTCTTCTCGGTTAACGACACCGTAACCAATGAGGGCGAATATCCACAGCATTTTTATCTGCTTTACCACTGCAATATGGGCTATCCGTTGCTTTCTGAAAACAGCATCTTCCGCGCACCGCACGAAAAAATCTGGGCCAACACCGATATTGCTAAGGACAATATCGACACCGCGCTCGAGCTTACACCGCCGCGTCAGGGCTACAAGGAGCGCTGCTACCTGTTTGACCCCAAGGTAAACGAAAAGGACGGCCTTGTCCACACGGGAATTTGGGGCACCGATGCCGAGGTTGGCGTTGTGTTCAAGTATAAAAAGGAGGAGCTGCCCTGCCTTACCGAATGGAAGCAGATGGGCAGACGTGATTACGTTTTGGGAATTGAGCCGGGCAACAGCTACCCCTGTCCGCGCAGCAAGAAGCGCGAAAAAGGCGAACTCAATTTCCTACAGCCCGATTGTAGCAATCGCACCGCAATCACATTCTGTTTTATGGACAAAAAGGCTGATTTCGACAGTGAGTTTTAAGAAAAACCCCCGATTAAATCGGGGGTTTAATTATATCAAATACACCAACTTAAATTATGTTGTGCTTGAAACTTATTTTGGTTATATGTTACCATAAATTATATAATTTATTATGGAGGATAATATGACTATAGATAAATTTTGCTACGGCAGTGTTTTGAAGGTTACAAGAGAAGACACACTTGCTGACATTGAACGCAATTTCCTTATTATGAAAGAATGCGGTTTCGACACTACGGTTATTTGGCCGTCAAGTTTTTGGTGGGAAGAAAAAACAGAAGAATATCCCTTTAGAACAGGCAAAGAAATTTTAAGAATTGCCGAAAGGGTCGGAATGAATATTATAATGGAACTTGCAGGACAACTTACGGTGCAAGAATATATTCCCGATTTTCTTATGAAAGATGAGTATTATGCCACCGACCTTTACGGGCACCGTGACCCCGGTCAAGCGGGTTTCGGTTTCCTTTCGTATTTTCACCCCGAAGTTAACGCACTTATTTGTGAACATTTTGAAAAAACGGCAACAGCATATAAGGACTTCCCCGCTCTCGTAGGTTATGACGTTTTTAACGAAACTATGTTCCGCTGTTTTGATAAATATACTATCAACGAATTCAGAAAATGGCTTACCCGTAAATACGGCACGATAGAAAAACTCAATCAGGTGTGGGAGAGAACCTATACCGATTTTTCGCAGATTGATTACCAATCTTGGAAATGGATGAGCGTTATGAGCGAGGTTGACTACGCACAGTTCCGCAAGGATTCCATCTCCCTTTTCCTTAAAAATTGGTGCGATGCCGTGCTTAAAGCCGACAACACACATCCGCTTATAGCAGACAACATCGGCTCTATGGTTAACCGCAACCACGAGTACGGACGTCCGCAAGACGATTACGCGCTAAAAGAACTTGCCGATGAAATTGGTATGTCGTTCTATCCCAAGCAGGTTTACGGTTGCGAAGAACCCGCACAGCGTTGGCTGACATTTGAGGGATATTTTGACGCGTCCAAGCGACAGGGCTTTATGATTTCCGAAATGCAAACCCATATTCAAACCCTCTTTAATCCCACAACGGTAGTACACCCACACGAACTTAAGCAGTGGTGCCTTGAGGGTATTGCAGGTGGCGCAAAAGCACTCGTTTTTTGGATGTGGCGGCCGTTTAACAAGGGCCTTCAGACGTTAGGGCGCGGAATAGTTGACTATAAAGAGCGCCCAACTCCCCGTTTTGACGTGGCTTGTGAAATTAAAAAAATCATAGACGAAATTGGAACAGTTAAACCTAAAAAGGCTCGTGTTGCCATTGTTTATGAACCTATTTGTGATGATTTCCAACGCTCATACACCAAGGGTTACGGCGACACGGTTGACCAAAAGATTTACCTTTCTTCTATTCTCGGCGTATACAAGGCAATGTTTGATTGCAACATCCCATGTGATATCATAAGACTTTCGGAAATTGAAGATTATGAGGCAATCATATTTACTAATCACATTGTGCTTGATAAAAAGGATGGCGACCGCATTGCAGAATTTGTCAAAAACGGCGGTAAGGTTGTAATTGACGGAAAATTCGGCATTGTTGACAGTGAATCTATGCTACATAAAAACATCCCAGGCGGTGATTTCTCTAAAATCATCGGCACCGATTATATTGATACTGATTATCTCTCTCTCGACTTTAACTACAATGGTGAAAATGTACGCGGATACTACGGAAGAGATATTATGGCACTTTTGGGTGCAAAGGCCGATGCCGCTTTCTCTGACGGTACGCCAGCAGTGGTTACCAACAAGGTCGGCAATGGTTCTGTCACCTCTATCAACACATATCTCTACTACGGACACGCAACAAAAGCAGACGAAAGCGTTGTTCGTTTTACACGAAGCCTGTTTGAAAAATTAGGAATTCAAAGCATTTCCGACAACCGATTTGTAAAATTGCGTCTTTGCGAAAATAAAGACGGCGATGTTTTATTCCTCTTCAACTATAGCGATGAGGAACAGTCCGTATCCTACGGTGGTAAGAATTACACACTTAAACCACAGGAGGTTGGTGTTTACAAAATATGAAAAAGCCTATAAAACAACTCGAAACACGCGTTTGGCGCACCTATAGCGGCGGACTGTTGCTGGACAAATATCTTGGCAAAAAGGATGCTTGTGACACCGTTAAACCAGAAGATTGGATTACCTCTTTTACCGAAGCAAAAAATAAAAACTACATAAAAAACGAAGGTATAACCCGCGTTTTATATGATGGTGAAGAACGCCTTATAACTGATGTTGTAACGGCAGAAGATTTTGGCGAAGGCCGAAGGGAATGCGGCGTTCTTATAAAGTATCTCGACAGCGGCGAACGACTTGGAATTCAGGTTCACCCGACAGATTCATTTGCCAAGACACTTTTCGGAAGTAATTACGGTAAAACAGAAAGTTGGCATATACTTGACTGTCGCGAAGGTGCCAAAATTTATCTTGGTTTCAAAAAATGGGTTACAAGAGAAATCTGGCGCGAACTCTTTGAAAAACAGGATATTGACGGAATGCTCAATGCTTTACACGCCATTACTGTCAAAAAAGGTGATACTATACTTGTAGTTGGCGGTACACCACACGCCATTGGAGCAGGGTGTTTTCTTTTAGAGGTGCAACAGCCCTCTGATTTTACCATGCGTGTAGAAAAGGTTACCGTTGCGGGTGAAACCTTAACACCACAGCAATTGCATTACGGCGCAGGTGAAGAAAATTTACTTGACTGTTTTGACTATGCGGGATATACGGAAGATGAGATTAAAAACAAGTTTTTCCTTTCTCACCAAGAAAGGTCGCAAAAAGGCGGGACCGTTACGCCGCTTATCACCTATGACGACACCGAATGTTTCCGTCTTGAGCGTATAAATGCGCAAAATTACACCTTAAAAAATCCTTCCTTTTTTACGGTCTTGGCAACAAAAACAGGCGGTTTTATTTGCAGTAATAATGAAAAGACGCCCCTTTCTCGCGGAGACAAATATTTTATTCCGTCCGATTGTGAAATAACCCTTGAAAATACGGACGTTTTGGTATGTTATCCACCTAAAAAATAAAAAAGCAGAGTCTAGCGAGACTTCTTTTAGAGAAGTCTCGCCAGACTCTGCTTTTTCCTATTTTGAATGTTTAGACAGTTTTGGGGTTATAAAAATCTTTTCAGGGGTTGTGAGATGGTCTATCTGATAAAGCAACTTTTCCGCCGCTATCCGTCCCATTTGATACGGTTCTTTATCAAGATATGTTACTTCTCTAAACGGCAACGCCGCGCCCTTTTCAGGTCGGTCGATGATTATGAGCGATTCTTTTGTAACAGATGAGGCGTAAAAATGTTTGCAGGAAGAAAGATAATCAAGAGCAAAGTTGACCGTTATAAGTGCAGATATATCAATATTTTGTTTGAAAAGTTCTGCAATATTTTCGGTTGCCTTATCGCGTTTGCCAAGTTTATCCTGATGGTCCACCTCGCATATCAGAGCAGGTTCGCCTATGGTTTTCATAAAAAGTTTATATTCTTCTATTCGGTTGGCGTAAACCTTACCATACTGACGCGGGTCACACACAAAACCAATTTTTTTGTGCCCTTTTTCCACAAGAGACGTTAATATGTCCTTTATAAAGGTACTGTTGTTTTTTACCGAACTTGCAAAAATGTCGTCCGGTTCTCCCGCTACAAACATAAGCGGATAATCGTTTTTATCCTTTATAAGTTTAGAAAACTTGGTATCAAGCGTTTTTAGAAGTCCCGGAAACATTATTAGTCCGTCAAAAAACAGACGGAATGTGGATTCAATAGCAATTTTTTCTTGAGTTTCTTTATCGTTAACCAGAAAACAAAAAAGCGCTGCTCCGTTTTCGGCAAGACAGTCGTTTATTCCGTTTATAACCTCTCTGTTAAATTCCGTATTTATTTCGGGCATTACAACACAAATATTCTTCTTGAAAAATCGCTTTTCATCTGAAGTTACTTTTTTGTTTATAAAAGAGCCTTTACCTGCTATGCGTGTTATAAGTCCTTCATCGCTTAATTCGTTAAGCGCACGTTTTGCAGGAACGCGGCTGCAACCAAATTTAATGCAAATTTGCTGCTCGGACGGTAACATAAAATTCGGTTTGCCCCTGTTTTGCGCTATAAGTTCAAGTAAATACTGTTTTATTACCCTATATATTTTCGCCCTTGCCAAAAAAATCACCCTCTTTAGTATATTTGTTTTTTACAAAATATACAATCCCTTTGGGCTGAAAAAACATACCAAGTATATCAAGTTTGACGCAATTTTTGGTTTTTATTACCGCAAACGTCTTATAATCTAACTTTTTTAAATAAACATATGGAAAAAACCGACTTGTTTGTTATATCCGTTTATGATATAGTCTTTATGCGAAGAAATTTAGTTTCGGAGGTAATATAAATGGATAAGAAAAACCTTGCTTTACTCGCAAGAGAAGAATATGCAAGCCCTGAAAACGCAATACACAGAGGTGGTCTTAACGGCAACAGCTTTTGGAACGTCAGGGCCACACGCTTTATGTTCTGCC
>CALDPI010000110.1 GCA_937912045.1 uncultured Clostridia bacterium | reverse complement strand
AAACGACTATATTAAGGTTGACGTTGAAAACTACGACCTTTGCCCCCGCTATATCGGCAGATTTGTTAAAAATCTGCGCATCAAAGAGTCGCCCCGCTGGCTCAAGCACTGCCTTAACGCTTCGGGAATGCGTCCTATAAACAACATTGTTGATATTACCAACTTTGTAATGCTTGAAACCGGCAACCCGATGCACGCGTTCAACTATGACGAGCTTGAGGGAAAGCACATTATTGTAAGAAATGCAAATGAAGGCGAAAGCATCACAACGCTCGACGGCAAGGAATATTCACTCACGCCCGAAATGCTTGTTATTGCCGACGGCCAAAAGCCCTCCTGCCTTGCAGGTATTATGGGCGGTCTTGAGAGCGAGATTGAAAATGACACCAAAAATCTGTTCTTAGAGTCTGCCAAATTCAAGCGCGACAACATCAGAAGAACAGGTCGCCGTCTTGGTATTCGCACCGAGGCCAGCGGCAGATTTGAACGCGGTGTTGATATTGTTAACACAGGCTTCGCTATGGACCGCGCACTCGCACTCATTTGCGAGCTTGACGCAGGCGACATTGTTGAGGGCGTGCTTGACCGCAATCTCGGTCTGCCTGAGGACAGGGTTCTCACCGTTACGACCGAGAGCATCAACGCACTTTTAGGTCTTACCGTACCCGAGGACACCATGCTTTCGATTCTTAACAGCCTCGGTCTTCCCACCACGCTCGAAAATGGCACACTCACCTGCCGCGTTCCCTCTATCCGCAGCGATATTGAGGGCAGAGCCGACCTCGCAGAAGAGATTATGCGAATTTACGGCTACCACCACATTAAAGGCACGCCCATTCGCGGCGAGGTTATGCGCGGAAGACTTATGCCGCAGCGACTCCTCGAAAACCGCATTAAGACCGTTATGGTTGGAAACGGCGCACACGAAATTATGACCTATTCCTTCATTGGAAGCAAGGCAACCGCTGCTTTGGGTCTCCCCGAAGGCGACTGGCGTATGCAGACGGTTAACATTCTCAATCCCCTTGGTGACGAATATTCCGTTATGCGCACACAGCTCACCACAAGCCTGCTCACAGTGCTTTCAACCAACTATAACCGCAAGATTCCTGCGGCAAGATTTTTTGAGATAAGCAAACGCTTTGTACCTAAAGAACTCCCCGTAACTGAGCAGCCGCTTGAGCTGCCGACAATGTCTATCGGTATTTATGGTGAAGAGGAAGATTTCTTCACGCTTAAGGGCATAATAGAACAGTTAATGGCAGAGCTTTCGGCCAAGGTTACCTACGAGCGCAGCAGCGAGCCCTATCTCCACCCCGGCAGACAGGCATATGCTTTGCTCGGCGACACAGCCGTTGCCGTATTTGGTGAGCTGCATCCAGAAACTGCTGACAGTTTCTCATGCGCTAAACGCACATATATTGCAGAAATCTGGCTTGATA